>JBFIEP010000585.1:0-2264 GCA_041603335.1 Elusimicrobiota bacterium
ACCTTCCCCGGCATTGGACGGCATACCGGCACTGGAGACAATGACGATCGCCCCGGCCTCCAAGATAAAGGAGCCGTTGATTTCCCAGTCGGCAAACGCACGCGTACTCGCGGCGACATTTGCGGTATGGGTCATACTCGACCCCGCTTTGAGCTCAAGATTCTGATTGAGGACAAGGTGGGCTGTCGAATCGATAGTTAGACCCGCGCCGTCATTAATAAGGATTGATTGCCCCGCTCCGATTCCGGTTGAGAGGAGAAGGTTTACCTGCGACGTTCCCTCTCCGACCCCCAACGTCATCGAAGAGAAAGCAATCGCAGGGGAACTCACGTGGACAAAAACCTCCGCCGCGATATCAATCAAAACCGAGTTTGATTTAAGAGGCGCCCCCGCTGGGGACCAGTTCTTATCCGTGTACCAGTTATTGTCTCCGGTCGTGTTGGTCCAGATCTTAGGTGCGTCGTTGGTCAATGTCGACCCATCCACCGTAAATGAAGGAACGCTGTTGTGATTCAAGCCGCCCACGCGGAAGTAATACGTCGTTCCCGTATCAAGACCCTCAATCGTCAGCGATGTCGCCGCCGGTGAGTTAACGGTTGCGTCGCGAATCGCTCCCGAGAAATTGGACGCCGTCGATGCCTGAGCGGTATACCCGGCGGCCGCAACGGCCGTCCATTGCATCGTCACCGAGGTAAAGAAGGTCTCAAAGACAATCGGCGATATGGGTGCGGGGGAGAGCGTCGAGGTAGATCCGAGATCCGCAAAGGAACCAAGTCCGCCTCCCTGGTCAAAGGCCGCGACGCGGAAATAATAGGTGGTATTTGAATCCAACGCAGGGGACAGAACGGTCAATGTACTGACAGAGGCTTGATTCGTCGAGGAAGAAATTACCGTTCCCGTAAAATTCGGTGCGGTAGACGCATCCAGACGGTATCCTTCAAACGGGATGGCGCCCCAAGCCGCTGTGATTGAGGATAAGTTTACGACAAGATACGTCGGATCAAGGACCGGCGGAAGCTGGTCTACGCGTGTGATAGTGGAGCCGATTACAGTGTAGGCCCCGGGAACGCCGTTAGAGTTAAAGCCCCCTACGCGCAAATAATACGTCGTGTTCTCGGTCAACGCAGGGGAAAGAACCGACAAGGTTGAGACAAGAATATTGGCCGTTTTAGACGAAATAATATCCCCGCTAAAATCTGCAGCCGTTGAAGTCTCAAGAACATACCCCTCGGAACTCGAAACACGCGGCGCGGCCGGGAAGGCGCCCCATCCCGCGGTAATCGATGAGCCGAAAACTTCCAAAACGGATGTTCCGGCAGGGGAGACCCCAACAAGAGTTGACGTCGAGAATGAAGGATTAAAGTTGGCCGCACCGCCGAGGTTTAACGCCCCGGCGCGCATGTAATAGGTCGTGTTGGCATCGAGACCTTCCACATAAAGACGGTTTAAGGAAAGCACCGCGGATTGCGATGATAATATCGTTCCCGAGAAATTCGCAGCCGTCGAAGCCTCAAGCCGGTATCCTGTCGCCGATAAGTGGGGAGGAGTCGCGTTGAAAGCATCCCATATTCCCGCGAGACTGGAGGAGAACACCTCGAAGACGCCAACATTATCCAGCGGACGCGTAAGCGTCGTTGACACAAAAACACTCGTTTGCGCATGCGCCGCACAACCCGTACCCCGAACGAAGGCGGCCGCCGTTGTATTAGGAAGTAGAAGCGGCTGCGTGTAATTTAATGTCGCAGGCGACAAAATCGCGGAAATCGCGGTGAACGATGCGTAAAAGACCTGATAATCATCCGACCCGGACCCCGTCGTCCACGTCCAATCCACAATCGTCGAAGACAAAACAACACCCGCAAAACTTCCCGCCGCAGCCAAATTCGCTGAACGCGCGGTTCCGGGCCCGCCGCCGACTGCCCCGGCACCGGTCGATCCGCCGTCCACAGTAAATGTCGAGGGAAGAATCGAACACGATCCGGACGCATCGGTATAGATGCGTCCGCCGCCGCCGCCGCCGCCAAACTCTTCACCAGGACCGTCGCCGCCATCGGCCCGGAGTTTTCCGGATCCTTCAATGGTTACCGCAGACAATTTAATCGTTCCACCGGAACCGCCGCCGCCGCCGCCCTGACTGCCGAAAAGACCGTCCTCTCCTGAAGCGTCAAGCAAACCATCAATAGTAAGGGTTTCAGCAGCGATTTGAATAAGTCCCCCGCCCGCACCACCGTTGCCTGCACCGGAACCGCCGCCGCCGCCGCCGC
>JBFIEP010000586.1:0-2263 GCA_041603335.1 Elusimicrobiota bacterium
AGAACGGGATGCCCCTAATCTCTACGCGAAGACTTTTACGACCCTTTATACATACGGCGACTACTTCGTCGTAAACGTGAGCTCCCCCAATACCGAAGGCCTGCGGCGTCTCCAAGAGAAACTTAAGCTCGAGCGAATTCTCTTGGCTTTGCAGGAAAAAAACGGAGACCGGAAACCGATTTTCGTAAAACTTGCTCCCGATCTACCCTTCGAAGCTCTCGCGGAGCTATTACCGATGCTTGAAGAAAATGCGGCCGGAGTTGTTTGCACAAATACAACAATCTCACAGGAGCGGAAAATCGAAGCGCTGGAAGAAGCCGCCCGGCTCCGCGGTCACCCGGTTCATCCGCCGTTTCAAGGGGGAGGCCTGAGCGGACGCCCCGTCGAGGATCCCGCGACCGCTATGATCCGGGAGGTTTACCGCCTGACCGAAGGCCGCCTTCCCATTATAGGGGTTGGCGGAATTTTTGACGCCGAAGGCGCCTACCGGAAGATTCGCGCCGGCGCGAGCCTCGTTCAACTCTACACGGGATTTATTTACAAGGGACCAAGCCTTCCCGCCTCCATCATCTGCGGTCTTGCCGCGCTTCTAAAGGATCACGGTCTACCTTCTATTTCAAAAGCCGTTGGGCTCTCCCATGGCCCTGCCCAATCCGACCCCGCGAGGACCCCGTCATGACAACCGCCCGTACCCGGCGACGCCGCACAGCACCAACTCCAAAGAAGAGCGCTGCGACAGAACTCATTGTTGCCCTGGACGTAGAATCGATCCACGAAGAAGAGGAACTCCTTGAACGCCTCAACGGAACCGTCCGTTTTTTCAAGGTCGGACTCCAACTGTTTACCGGTCATGGAAAACGGGCCGTTGACCTCGTCCACCGCCACGGTGGGAAAGTATTTCTCGATCTCAAACTGCACGACATCCCCCAAACCGTGGCAAACGCCGTACGCGAAGTTCAAAAGATGGGCGTACACTCGGTCAGCCTCCACCTTTCGGGCGGTTCCGAGATGATAAAATCCGCAGCAGCCATTCATCCGAGACCGCAACTATGGGGCGTTTCCGTTCTTACCAGCCTCGGCTCGGCCGACCTGCACGCCCTGCACCCCAAAGCCTCGGTGGAACCCATGGTCCGCCGCCTCGCGCGGATGGGACTTAAAAGCGGCATCGACGGAGTGATCTGCTCGGGCAAAGAGGTGCCGATGCTGAAAAAGGCCCTTGGACCCGAAACATGCTTCGTCACTCCAGGAATCCGTCCTGCCGGAAATTCGGTACATGATCAGAAGAGAATCATCACACCGGTTAAAGCGGCGCAATTGGGAATTCGCTACGTCGTCGTCGGCCGGCCGATTACGCGGGCCGATGATCCGCTCTCTGCGGCCCAGGCGATTTTAACCGATATGAGGAATGCCGGATGATCGAAGCGGACAAACTCGAATCCATATTTTTCGATTCCGGCGCACTGCTAAAGGGACACTTCGCTCTTTCCTCCGGACTCCATAGCGACCAGTATTTCCAATGCGCGCTTCTGCTTTCCGACACAAAATTGGCCGGAGATCTCGGACGCTCGCTCGCCGAAGCGATCCCCCCGGACTGGGGAACCATCGATTCTGTTGTCGGCCCCGCGCTCGGCGGCGTTATCATCGGACACGAAGTCGCACGCGCGCTGGAGAAGCCCTCCTTCTTCACAGAACGCAAGGACGGGGAAATGCTGCTGCGCCGCGGTTTTTCGGTTCGCCCCGGAGAAAAAATTCTTATTGTTGAAGACGTAATCACGACGGGGAAATCATCCGGAGAAGTTATCGCTCTTCTGAAATCCATGGGCGCTGAAATCGTCGGTCTCATGTCGATTGTCCTTCGTGCCGCACAAGATCCGGATCTCGGCGTACCGATCAAAAGTCTGGCCCGTCTTCCCGCAGTCGGATATACACCCGAATCATGCCCCCTCTGCGCCGATGGGAATCCTGTCGTCAAGCCCGGAAGCCGCCCCGGCGGAATTTCATGAAGAAAAGAGGCTCTATGGCGTCCTTGACCTATAAAAAAGCCGGTGTCGATATCGACGCCGCGAACAAACTCGTTAAGCATTTGAAAAAGAAAGCACCGGCGATCGGGGGATTTGCCGGCCTCTATCCCCTGGAAGGCGGAAGACACGGCCAATGCCTCGTCGCATCGACCGATGGTGTGGGGACAAAACTGCGGGTGGCATTCCAATTGAACCGCCATGATACCGTTGGCATCGACCTCGTCGCGATGTGCGTCAACGAC
>JBFIEP010000587.1:0-2259 GCA_041603335.1 Elusimicrobiota bacterium
GGACCATCCCGCAATGCGAAAATAGGACGTCCATCGCTAATCGTACAGTCTCCGGCGCCTCCCCACGGGGCCACACAACGCGAACAGACGTCTCCACCGGGTGATCCCCCGGCTCCAAAACATCAACCCTCTCCTGCTCCAGAGTGGAGACGATCAGTCTTCTTCGCTCTTGGGAAGGCCCCGATACGACCCGGATTTCATTAGCCGACAAGCGAAGGGCCCCCAATACGGCAAAAGAAAAATGCTTAGCGCGTACTTCGCTCTCACCCTCTTCAGCGAATATTCCCGCATAGGGATCGCGCATTATCTCTTTGGGCAGCGGCTCCCCATTGAAACGGATATCAATCGCGCGCCCGTCATAGTCGTAGGAAATTTCGGTCGCACCGCTGGCGACCGCGGTCCGAATCCAGGCGAGCGTGAATAAAGCCGGATCCTCGAGCTGATACGCGCTCAACTTCTCGAGTGCCTTTACACGATCGACGCGAAACGCGCCTGATTCTACGAGTTGAGCCTCCTCGTCCTCCATGCCCCCAGCATAACCGATGAAAGGATCTCCTGCCAGGAGACTTTCGTCGCCTGGCAAAGAGAAAAGGGGGGAGGTATGCTATCGGAATGTCGATCGAACTTCCCTGCGGCGGAGTGGCGGATCCTTTTGCCGTCTCTAAAAAAGCAAAAACGTTTCGATGCTCGAAGGGCTGCTCCCACCCTGTAACCCAAGACCATCGCGCTCTTCTCGCTGAAATCGCCGAACGCTCCGGCGTAAACGATATGATTGAAATGCAGCGAATGTCGGAAAGCCGGAACCGTCATCTAGCGGGGTGGACAGTCGGCATCGGCTCCCTGTGGGGGATTAATAGGATTGCACAGACAGCTGCGGAAATTCCCGACTCCTGGGCCGGCGAATTTATTAATTTTTTTGGATCACACAATACCTACCTGGGAATAGGCGCGGTATTCCTCATCCTGGCCGGCGCTCTCAAGTTTAAAATCTCCAGGATGGGACGTTAACAACTAAATCTGCTAGCATTCGATAATGCGTATCGTCGTCTCCGAAGACCAGGTTGAAGGCCTTATCAGAGAGGCTTGCCCCGACTTCGAGGTTAAGTCGGTAAAACTTGAAGGAGTCGGTTGGGACAACAGCGCCTTCACGGTCAACGGTGAATACATCTTCCGATTTCCACAATACGAAGCCGTTTTAACCTACGTTGAACGGGAAATTTCGCTGCTCCCCGAACTCGCCGAAATCCTGCCCATACCGGTGCCGTTTATAGAATTCAAAGGGGAACGCCAGCCAGGGGGAAGCTGCTTCCAACGCTTCATCGGATACAAGCGTCTCCCCGGGAAAAGACTCGACGCGGCCTTGTGGGCCCGTCTGGGCTCCAACGCCAAGAACACGGCGGCGAAGGAAATAGCGGGTTTCCTAAAAGCCCTCCACGCCTACCCTACAGATAACGCCATCGCGATGGGTGTCGGCCGCGAGCACCACCGCCGCAAAGCAAACGAATTTCTCAAGATCGCGAAAAAAGAAGTATATCCCTCGCTTGGAGCCAGCGAAAAAGAAAGTGTCGAACGCTCACTCGAGGGGTATCTGGAAGACGATTCCTGCCTCACCTACACACCCGCCGTGCTGCACGCCGATCTTTCCGCCGAGCATATTCTGTGGGACGAGGAGAATGCAGCCCTAAGCGGCATTCTGGACTTCGGCGACGTGGTAATCGGCGATCCCGATTTTGATCTCGCCGGACCCTATACGGTTTACGGCTCTGATTTCATTCACCGCATCTTGGAATTCTGGCCCCGCAAGGATTTACGACTGATCTTCAAGAAACTCAACGCGTTCGCGATTATGGGGGCGATCAACAATTTAGTCAACCACCCCAGAAAGGATGAAGACTCTGTTCGCGAGGAACATTTCGCTAAACTTCGGGACACTCTCCGGGGACTCTAAATCGTTCAACCGATCCAGGCCTCAAAGCTCCACTCCCTCAATTTTGGATGTAAGAGATATCGGCAACCGTCTTAAATAGCCGAACCATACGCGCAAGGAGGCGAAGGCGGTTTTCTTTGACCTGCTCATCCTCAGCCATCACCTTCACATCATCGAAGAATGTATCGACAGCCGACTTGAGTGTCACAAGGGAGCGGAGTCCCTCTTCATAAAGCCCGTCTTCGACACTCGCACGCACTTGTGATTCAACCTTGCATACGGCGGAAAATAGAGCTTTTTCGGCATCGTCAGCCAATAAGTCCGGATCGACA
>JBFIEP010000588.1:0-2255 GCA_041603335.1 Elusimicrobiota bacterium
CGGCTTTCTTGTGGTCAAGTGTGATCTTAAGAAGTCGAGGGTTAATAATTCCGGGAGCTGCAACAGCAGTATTGATGCGATAAAAAGGACCTGTAGCACTGCCCCCGTAAAAGTTAAAAAGCATATCAAACGGTGCGTTTCCAGGACGGAAGGTAACGGCCGCTCCTACAAGCGGCATACTAACCGACTCGCGGATTCCGATTTCCCGAGCGGTGCCGGTGTTGGTAATCATCGCATTCTCGAACGCGTTGTAATTCTCCACCGAAAACCAAATCTTCGGACTAACGCTTAACCCCACCTTCGCGAAGGCCTGAGCCGGCGCTAAAAACACCATGCAAAGAGCCAGAATTGTTGAAAATAATTTCATCACAAGGTTTACCTCGTTGATACCGATTTTAGGTCTTTATCCTAACAAATCATGGGCAATTTCAAGAAAGTCATTCGGCAAAGGTGCCTTGAATATCAATTCCCTTCCATCGCCCGGATGCCGGATCCACAATCGCCGCGCGTGCAGCATCTGACGCGCCGCCCCGATCCTCTTGGCGTCATCTCCATCGAACTTTTTTTCCACCGCTTTCAGATAAGCGGAGCCATCCCCGCAATAAAGCTTATCGCCCAATATCGGGAATCCCGCGTGGGCGAGGTGAACCCGGATTTGATGAAGCCTCCCTGTGCGCGGACGCGCACGGACTAACGAAGCTTCCGGACCTGAAGCGAGGACTCCGAATCCCGTCGTCGACGGAGCTCCGTCATCGCTCACAGCCTGCTGGACGAGGATCTCCCCCCCCGCTCTTCCAATGGGAGCATCAACGTTAAAACGCCTTCGGTCGGGGACTCCGCGTACCAACGCCAAATATTCCTTTCGTGTTTCGCGCCGCTCAAACTGCTGCTGGAGCCGGGAGGCCGCCTCGGGATTCTTTGCCAACACCAAAACTCCGCTCGTCTCTCGATCAAGACGGTGCGCCAAGGTCAAATAGTCCGCTTGGGTCTGCTCTCGAAGGATTGCCAACACCGTATTCTTGACGATCCCGCCGGTTGGATGCACAACAACATCGCCGGGCTTATCAACAACAACAAGCTCATCGTCTTCATAGAGGATAGAAAGGACTCGATTGACTGGAGCTTCCTCCTCCCGCTTCGGATAACGAATGAGAACAACATCATCCGTCTGCAGGCGCAGAGAAGCCTTGACGCGTTTCCCCCGGAGGGAAACCTTACCCTCATCGATGAGCGCCTGTACCGCAGCGCGGGAATACCGCTGGAGGCGTTTTGCGAGGAAAACATCGAGACGCATGCCGACAGCGCCTTCTAATTCACAGACGGGGAAACGTACTTCGACTTCCGTTCCTACCGAAGTGCGGACCACAAGGCCTCGTGCTCTGAGGGAGAAAGCGCGCGCGTTTCAGGGGCAGGCTCCAACAGCGCCTTCGACGCTTCCGGAACATCAAAAAATATCCCGATATTGGATGGACCCGCGGCACGCGCAATCGCGGCATCAAAATCCGCGGCATCGTGCTGCAGGTCGCTTAAGAGGCGCACCGAAGAGGCAAACGATTCCGCCTCCCCATCCGCATTATGGGTAGGACACAACGCGACCATATCGACAACCGCGAGTCCTTTGTGACGCAGTGCCCGCGAAAGAATTGGTGCGGCGTCCTTATCGTTGGGCAGGACCCGGGCAACAAAGCCCGCACCCGAACGAAGCGAGGCCTCAACAAGACCCGGATCCGGCTCCACCGCCGATGCCGCGCGGCACGCCCCCCCGTTAACAACGAGGACAGCGGCATCGAGACCCGCACGTGAAGCCTCCTGCAGCCAGCCAAGCGTTGATCCGCGTGCGGTAGAAAGAACGCATACCACCCGGGTGGAAATTCGGGCCGAGCCGGCACCGGCTGCAAAGGGAAGGGCCCTTCCCCCTAAGCCCAGGACGCGGTAGCAGCGGAGGGAATCAAACGGGTCCGGCGACATTTTCAAACTGCTCAGGACAAGGAGTTCTTCAGGGCTCACTCCCGCTTCCGCAGCCGCCACGGCAAGCGACCGTGCCGCCGCCGCTACCGAGCAGGAAACCGCGTGAGAAACCGAGGGCGGGAAAAATTGTTCCGGGTCAGGCGCGCCCCGCTCGGCGGCAGCCGTTCGTTTCCCCCAAATCGGGGCATCCGTCCAATCCCGGGTATTACCCATCGGAGGCAACCTCGGCCAGCGAGGCCATCATCGCGCTGGGATCGGAAAGATCGGGGACGCGCCAAATTTCAGCA
>JBFIEP010000589.1:0-2244 GCA_041603335.1 Elusimicrobiota bacterium
ATTTCCTCCGGCAGATCTCAAAAACTCGACAAGTGAGCAGGTTGCGATTTACCGCTTGGCTCAAACGGCACTTGCCGAAGTCTATTTAAAATCGCCGAAGAAGACCGGCGTTCTCATCGGAATGGAATTTGCGACCGAGAGTGCGCGAGCCAATTTTCAAACGAAACTCCCCGAAGATATGAAGGACCTGGGGGAGGCCGCTTATCCGTGGACCTCTGTTGGTGTTTTGGGCTGTATGCCCAACATCATCACGAACAGAATTAATAACCACTTTGATTTCCAAGGCCCGAGCATGAGCGTTTGTGCCGAGGAACTTTCCGGCATCGTCGCCATGGAAATGGGAGCCCGGGCGCTGCAGGCCGGCGAGCTTGATGCTGTTGTTGTGGGTGCGGCGGATATGTCCCGTGAAGCGGCCCACGAAGCCGCAGCAGAGGCCGTTCTCCCGGAGTCCCGCCGTAAGGCGGGGGATGCGGCGGTTGTGCTTGTCTTAAAACGGCTTAAGGACGCAAAACGGGACGGCGACATTATTTACGCCAAGTTATCGGAGCACGGGCAGCTTGAAAGTTCCCAGGACTTTGATCTTGATACGCTAACAGACCGTTTCGGCCATTCCCACGCAGCCTCGGGATTGCTGCATGTGGCGGCAGCTGCTTTGTGCTGCAGCCGCAATGCGCGCATTTCTTCTGAGGGGGGCGCACGTCCTTGGCTTCCTGGAACTTCCCCGCGGCGGGCTCGTGTCAGCATAGAAGCGCTTGGAGACCAAAAAGGCGAAGTTCTTTTGGAAGAGCTTGGTGAAAGTTCGGTTCCTGTCGCTCCCAAAGCCGTTCCAATCCTGGAAACATATTCCGGAAAGAACATCGGTGAATTAATTTCGAATTTGGAAACCCATCACCATTCTAATGAAGGCCCTCTTCGTCTTATTTTTGTTTCGAAAAATGGGGACGAGCGACTCCGCCAAAATGAGCTCGCCTTGGCGTGGCTGCGCAGCGGGGAGACCGCCGATATCCCTGTGCTTGAAATCGCCCGGAATGTGTTTTTTGGCAATGGGACCGTCAAAGGAGAAACGGCATTTGTTTACACAGGTGCCGCCTCCGCCTATGTCGGGATGGGACGTGATTTGTCGTTAGCCTTTCCTGAAGCCGTCGATTTGCTGCACGGAAAGATGGATCGCCTGAATGAGGCCGTCGGGTGGGTTTTCCCGGAAAAAACTTCCCGTAAACGGGGAACAGATGATGCCTCTGCCAAGCTTTGGGGCTCGACCTATTTGGCCCAGATTCATACCTCCTTTACGCGCGATGTCCTTGGGTTAGAACCCTCTGCGGCGCTGGGAATTTCATCGGGTGAAACGAACTCGCTCTACGCTTTGGGTGCTTGGAACGATATGGACCGGATGTATGATGAGATCAACGAGGCCGGGGTCTACACAACGGAACTCGCCGGAGAATTCCGCGCGGCGCAGAAAACTTGGAAACCGGTACCCTTCTCACAATGGGCAAACTGGAGTGTTCGTCTCCCGGTCGAAAAGGTGCAAGCAGCCTTAAAGGGCGAGAAGCACGCCTATCTCATGATCATTAATGCACCGGAAGACGTGATGATCGGAGGAGATGCAGAGGCCTGTGGACGCGTCGTCGAACGATTAGGCCGGGACCGCGCCTCTTTAGTCCCTTTTCAGTTGGCGATCCATTGTCCGGTCGTTAAGAAATTTGCGGATGGTTGGAGACGTATTCACGATCGCGCGACGCATCGTGTCCCGGGGATCCGCTTTTACTCGAATGCAACGGGTAAGCACTATAAGCCGTCACGCAAAATCGTCGCCGATGTTCTTACAAAACAGGCCATGGAAACCGTCGATTTTCCACGCACGGTTCTTAACGCCTACAACGACGGAGCCCGGTTCTTTATTGAACACGGCCCCCGTGATTTCTGTTCCGGTTGGATTAAATCGATTTTGGGAGACCGGCCCCATATGGCCGTGTCGGTTGATGCCGTCGGCCGTTCGTCATTATTACAGGCGTGCCGTGCTGCGGCGATGCTGGCGTGCGCCGGTGCTCCTGTTAAATTCACACGTTTGGCAGGCCGTTTGGAGGAGTTAAGGATGCGTCCCAATCTAGATAATGCTGATGGAAAGAAAGCGGTCTTCCCGATTCATCGTCCTCCGGTGAGATTAAAAACGCCGCGCGTTGAAGTTGTTCAAAAGGATGCCGCCCCGGCACCGTCACCGGTTCCATTACCGATACTCGTGCC
>JBFIEP010000590.1:0-2243 GCA_041603335.1 Elusimicrobiota bacterium
GTCTACAATCTATTTGACGGTCGTAATCATACGATCCAGGTCAGCCGCATAGCTCCCAACGGGGCGGTCTACTGGTCGCAGCAGCATTATGACGGCAACAACGAAAAGATTTATGCCGCTGCAATCGACAGCAAGGGGAATATTTTTCTTGCCGGTGTTCGCCGTATCGGCGGTGGGAAGTTCTTCTTGTTTATGAAATTCGATGAAAACGGTTATCTGGAATTTGAACTCGTTGATGATCAGTATGACTGCACGGCGATTAATGTTTCGGTGGATCCGGAGGATAATGTTGCCATCGCGGGAGTTTGCCGTTACGGCCAGAATTTCCCGGCGCGTCTGCTGCGCTACAGCAATGACGGCGGGCTGCTGTGGTTTGACGAGTATGACGGGGGCGGTCGCAACTACGTACGCGGCATGAACATTGATTACGCGGGAAATGTCGCGATGACCGTTGAGACGGTATTTGGCGATTATCGCGATGGATCGTTTGTTACCCGCACCGTGGTGTATGACAAAGATGGGCGGAGGATCGACGTCCGATGAAAATAATAGCGGCGTTAATGAGTTGGTTGTTGGCCGTAACTCCTATCGCGTCGATCGCGGCGGAATCCTCGGTTCGCAACCCCGGGTCGCTTGTGCACCTTACAACGCGATCGTGGTTCACATTTGATCCGGCTGCGGCATTTGACGCAGTGAGCTTTATTGTGACGGGCAACGTTTATGAGCCCTTGATCACGTACCGGGATATGAAGAACTCGGACTCGTTAATTCCGTTTCTCGCGTCGGAGGTCCCGTCACGCAGGAATAAGTTGATTTCCGAGGATGGGTTGACGTACCGGTTTCCAATCCGCCAAGGCGTGGCATTTCATTCGGGTGATCCGTTGACGGCAGAGGATGTGCGCTATTCGATCCTGCGCTTCATGCTTCACGATATCAACGGCGGCCCTTCGTCTTTGTTATTGAGGCCGATTCTTGGTGTTTACACCACGCGTGATGCCGTCGGCAATGTGATTGTCGATTTTGATGAAGCGGCGGAGGCGGTCACGACCGACGGGGATGATGTTGTCGTCGTGTTAAAGAGACCCGATGCGACTTTCTTGAAGGCGCTGGCGGCCTTGCCGATCGTTGTTTCTAAGAAGTGGTCCATCAAGAATGGTGAGTGGGATGGAGCCAAGGATACCTGGGCACGCTATAACAATCGCCCGCTCGAGGAGTCCCATTATCACGCCAGCGCCAACGGGACCGGACCCTTTAAAGTAAGACGCGCCAACCGTGAAAAGGGCGACCTTCTCCTTGTCCGTCATGATGGGTATTGGCGTAAACCCGCCGCCTTAGAGGATGTGATGATGCGCGTGGTTCCCAGTAAGGCACTGCGGTTGTGGATGCTTGAAAACGGCGACGCGGATACCAGTTATTTTGAAGACCGCGACTACATGGAGGCTAAGGAGCTCCTGGATGTTCGCGTTGCGGAACAGGGCGTATACGCTTCTCTTGGAGAAGTGCTGTTCTTTGGATTTAAAGTGGATTCGCGTTCAGATCGCATCGGTTCGGGAAAGTTGGACGGCAAGGGAGTTCCAGCGGATTTCTTCTCGGATCTCGATGTGCGAAAGGGATTTGCTTATGCCTTTGACTATGAGGGCTACTTTCGCCGCGGGCTGGGCATGCGGGGAAAACGTGCTGATGGAGCGATTCCGGATTTTCTGCTCTCAGGGCAGAAACCATCGCGGGTGAAGATGAGTTTGCGCAAGGCGCGGAAGCACTTTAAAAAAGCCTTTGGCGGAAAAGTCTGGGAAAACGGGTTTACGGTTGCCCTTTCCTACAGTCCCTCCAATGCCAGCCGTATCGTAATGGGCCGCTTGTTGAAGGCGAACCTGGAAAAAATCAATCCGAAATTTAAGTTGGAGCTTCGCCCGCTTAAGAGTTCCGAGCTCTACGATCAGGCAGAGCGGCATCGCTTACCGCTATTTATCGCCGGATATTATGCGGATTATCCGGACGCGCATTCCTTTGCGTTCGGCATGCTGCATAGTTCGGGGTATTATCCGAAAGCGCAGCGTTACTCGAATTCGGCGATTGATGCGCTGGTGGAGGAAGCGGCCGCGACTTCCGACTCCGGGGAGCGATACTCCTTGTATCGCCGGATTATTGAGAAGGCCGCATTGGACCTTCCTCAGGTCTATACCTATCAGCCGGCCCGGTTTTCGGCTGGTCGCTCATGGGTGCTGGGTCTTGGAAGTGACGAA
>JBFIEP010000591.1:0-2232 GCA_041603335.1 Elusimicrobiota bacterium
ACGCGAGAAGAAATTCGTTCCAAGAAAAAATAAAAACAAGAATTCCCGTGGTGGCGACCGCCGGGGCCGACAACGGCAGGATAATTTTAACCAGGGTTCCCCACCGGGAGAGGCCGTCCACGGCGGCGGCTTCTTCGATATCTTTCGGGATCTGCTTAAAAAACGTCATCAGCACCCAAATCGTAAAGGGAAGATTTAAAGCGGTATAGGGCAAAATCAAACCCCACGGCGTATTCAGGAGACCAATCGCCTTGATGAGTTTGTAGAGCGGAACCACCAAAATCGTCGGCGGAAACAATGCGATAAAGAGGATCGCTCGAACCGCCCACTTCCCTCCCGGCAAGGACAAACGGGCGAACGCATACCCGGCGAGCGTTCCAATCCCCGTACAAAGCACCGTGGTTCCAATCGCCACGATAAAACTATTGAGAATATAGGTAGCAAACGGCCGGTTCTCAAAAATCTTGAAGTAACTATCAATCGTCGGAGACGACGGCCAATACGTCGGCGGAATCGAAACGACCTCCGCCGGCGGCTTCAGCGACGTGATGATCTGCCACAAAAAAGGAGCGAGGCTCCACCCGACAATGACGGCCACGCACACTCCGAGCCAAAGTCGCGCCCAAGGAGAAGGTCTCACGCGTCTTCCTTCCCTGTCACCAAGAGAACCAGTGCCGACATCAACGCGAGACACCCCGCCATCACAAGCGTGAGCGTACAGCCGTAACCCAAATCCAAATAGCGATACACCGTATCGTAAACATAGAGGGCGATCATTTGGGTTTTACCGCCCGGTCCGCCGCCGGTCAGGACCCAAACCAAATCGAAGACGCCGAAGCTTTGAATCGCACGAAAAATAACCGCGAGAGCGATCGTCGGCTTAAGAAGCGGGAGGGTGATGAGAAAGAACTGACGAAAAACCCCCGCACCGTCAATCTCTGCCGCTTCGTATAAATCATCAGGGATCGTTGCAAGACCGCTCATAAGCAGCAAGGCCATAAACGGCGTCGTCTTCCACACATCGGCCAAAACACATGCCGCCATCGCAGGTCCCGCTTTGGCCAGCCACGCGATTTGAGGCGAAGAAACAAGACCGAACCTGTACAAAAGGTCGCCCATCACGCCGTATTCAGCGTTAAAAATCCACTGCCACGCCATCGCCATAATCGCCGTTGGCAGCGCCCATGGAATCAACACCGCCGCGCGTACCCAACCCCGTCCCGGAATCGGCTTGAGCAGAACCATCGCCATCGCCAGACCAAGAATCAACTCAATGAAAACCGTGCAGACCGTAAAAAAGACCGTGTTCCACAGCGAGGACAAAAGACGCCCGTCGACCGGCAAGGCGGAAAACCCATCCGCGAAATAAAACGCCTGTCCGATGGGAATCACATTCACGATTCCCATTAAGATCAACGCGGGAAGCGCGAAGGACCAATTAATCCAAACCTGGAAGCCTTCGTCTCTCATCGACGCTCCACAAACGCGCGCATCTCATCGGCCGCGCCCTTCATCGCCTCTTCCGGTGTCTCCTGGCCTGCGAGCGCCGCACTCACGTGCAGCTGAAGCGCGTCGGAGATGCGTGCATACATCGGATGCACCGGCCGCGGCCGCGCCGCGAGCAAAACTTCATACAACTCGGAAAAATGCGGACTCTTGGCTAAAATTTCCGGATCCTTAAATAAGGATTTACGCGCGGGGATCATTCCGCCGCCGTCATAGTTCATCCGCATCGCTTTCTCGCGCGTCGCGTATTCGACGAACTTCCACGCCGCTTCGGGATGCTTCGAATAAGCCGAAATTCCCCAGCCCCAGCCGCCGAGCGTCGCGGCCCCGGAACCGGCCTTCACCCCGACCATCGGCATAATGCCGACTTTTCCTTTCACGGGGGAATCGTCGTTGTTCACCAGGTTCCAGGCGTAGGGCCAGTTGCGCATAAAGACAGCCTTTCCCTCTTGGAATAGATTACGGGCTTCTTCCTCTTGGAAGGTGAGAACGCCTTCCGGGGATATTTTCTCCGTGTGGACCGTCGAAACCAAGGCCGTTAAGGCATCGATCCCCTCTTGCGAGTCGACGACAATCTTTCCGTCGTCGTCGAGGACGCGTCCGCCAAAGCCCCACATGATCTCGAGGTAATCTCAAACCATTCCTTCGTATTGCTTCCCCTGAAACGCAAAGCCCCAAAGCTGCGGGGGATGCTGCAGGGCCTTGGCGAGTCGGACTAAATCGTTC
>JBFIEP010000592.1:0-2230 GCA_041603335.1 Elusimicrobiota bacterium
ATTTCATTAAGCAGGGAATGGCCGCCCACCCCGGGAAGATCAAACTCGTCATCCGGTATGCTCCTTTTCACCAAGGCTCCAGCAATATCGTGAGAATTCTCGAGGCCTCTAAGAAACAGGGGAAATATTGGGAGACGTTGCAGCTCCTGTATAAAACTCAAGGCCAATGGACACAGCATCACCATGTCAAGATTGAACAAGTATGGCCCCTCCTTCCTCAGGCGGGGCTCAACGTGGAGCAAATCAAACAGGACATGCATGCCCCCGAGATCGCAAAAGTCATCCAGCAGGATCTAGCCGATGCCCAGACTCTCAATGTCCGGAAAACACCGGGCTTTTTCGTTAACGGGAAGCCTCTTGAACCCTTCGGGTACCAAGAATTGAGCCGGTTAATTCAAAATGAGATTCGGGAGAAATACCCGGAATAGTCGTCTGTATCTGCAATCACGGCCCGAAGGAAAGATAGCCCGTCCATTGCATGCTGCCTGTCCCCATACAATTTAATTCTCTTAATACGAGAGATAAGTGTTAGGGTGAAGACAGCGGCAACATCTATTGAGATCAATAACTAAAAAATTCGGTCAACCCGGATTCACCCTTGTTGAGTTATTGGTCGTCGTTTTAATTATTGGAATTCTAGCCTCCATTTCCATCCCCCAGTATTTCAAAGTTGTCGAACGAGCACGGCTCTCCGAAGCCCACTCCTTTATTTCTTTTGCAAAACAGGCCCAAGAGCGCTATTTGGCGCGTCAAGGAGACTACGTCAAAACCACCGTCCTTTTAAACAAACTCGATATTCAATTTGCGGGAACAAATCCTACTTTCGGGATGAAATACTTCTCCGTGAAAATGGGAGCAGGCTCGTCGGTGGGATGTCAAGCAACAGATCCGTACTTCAACATCGCTCTCACGCGCCTGACGGCAAACGCAGGTGTTGCACCCCGCTACGGAACCAGCTACGTAATTCTTTACGAACGGTGCACCGGTGAGTTCACCTATCCGGGCTGCCCCAACTGCGCGATAGATTTTCCAGACTAATTAATCTCATAGAATGTACACATGGTTTGGATACTCCCCCTTCTCGTTCTTTCTCTGACCGGCTGCCAGGCGACCAAACAGATTCGCTATTCGCAGGATCGGACAACCTATATCAATATCCCTCCGGCCGAATCGGACCTAGCTTCCTCTTGTGACCTCCGTGCCTGTATCCATGAAGCGAAAGCCGGAGGCTTCCGGGGGTCTGTTCAAAATATTGTCCGGAATGGTCTGCGGGCGAATCTACCTTCAGTCATATACACGCAAAACATCCAAAACGTTTCTCAATGCGACATAGGACTCTATTTCAAAAGCATCATGTCGGGTGATGATGTTTCCGTGCATTCCTCAAACGACGGAGAGTTCCTCATCCACGTTCAGGCAAATTTCAAACGTATTGGCGGGGTTCTGTGCAAGGCGTTCAAACCGGGTTCGGCACTTCACGCCAAACTCATGACAGGCCGGCTGGCGTTTCGAAACGCGGCACAAAAAGCCGCTCCCGCACCGGCTCCTGCCCCCGCAATCGTGCGGAAGGTTCAAACAAAAAACCCGCCACGCGCAAACTCGGACGTAGACACTCCTAACTACAAACTTCCCGTTCACGAAAATGACTTCGCGATGGTCGTCGGCATCGATCATTACAAGGATTTACCCGCCGCCCAGTTCGCAGAACGGGATGCAGAGGCTATGCGGGAACACCTACTCGCGATGGGCTACCCCAAACGCCACATTATTCTCCTCAAGGGTCAGAACGCGACCCGCACCGGGATGCAGAAATACTTGGAAGAATGGCTTCCGAGAAACGTTAAGCCGAATTCAAATGTGTTTTTTTATTACTCGGGCCACGGGGCACCGGACACCGAAACCGGAAAGGCCTACCTCGTGCCGTGGGATGGCGATGCTTCCTTCCTAAAGTCGACCGCCTACGCAACCGAACAACTCTACGCATCGCTTAATGGACTCAAAGCAAAAAGCATCATCGTCGCGTTGGACGCCTGCTTCTCCGGAGCCGGGGGACGTTCGGTTCTTGCCAAAGGGGTTCGCCCTCTTGTCACGACGGTCGACACCGGGTCGAGCCGCGCCGGGCGAATCGTGTCGTTTAGCGCGTCCTCCAGTGATGAGATTACCGCGGGGATCGAAGAAGAAGGTCACGGCATCTTCACTTACTATTTTCTCAAAGGACTCCAAGGGGCCG
>JBFIEP010000593.1:0-2229 GCA_041603335.1 Elusimicrobiota bacterium
TCACCCGGCGCAGTAAGGTCGGATCGCTGTCAAAGAGCATGCCGTCAATAGGTTTCTCGACGGTGATCGTACGCCCGTTGGCGACAGGGTGCAGGCGAATTCCTCTCACAATCTCATGGATAAGCGTTTTCGAGTCAATGTGCTTTATATCGAGCGTAAGGTCGTTGTTTTCCGCCTGGACGAGCTGGCGTTGGGTTTGGATTTCCTCGATGAGTTTTTTCGAAAGGGATCCAACCATATCCATATATATTTCTTTGTTTTTAATTCCCGGCTCATGGAATAAATCGGTTGCTCCTCTCAGGTTTCCAGCGGTATTCAAGATGTCGTGGAAGAAGATTCGTTCCAGGGCTTTCACGCGCTTTTCATCGGCGATATCGCACAGCACAAACATGGTAAATGTCTCTCCATTTATGGGAACTTGCGACGAAGTGACGCGCAGTTCCAGCTGTTCTCCGCTTTTACGAATTATCCGGCATTCAGCACTTCCCGAGTCATACTTTTGTGCGGATAGAAACGCGCGGGGAGCTCCGCACTCGCGGCAGAATTCACTTGTTCCGCATCCTCCGGGGTTCTTGTCGCTGTTGACGCAATTTAGAGCTTCTCCCGGGCGCAAGCCGAGCACGTTGCACGGGTTGTCGCGATCGATTAAGCGGAGAAATATGCGGTTGCAGTAAATAATTTGCAGTTGCCAATTCAGAATGAGAACCCCCGCGGGGACAGCATCAAGCGTGTTTCTGAAAAGGGGGGACTCGAGGACTCGTTTGAAATCTCCAAGCAATTGTTCTTGGGGTACCCGCTCGTCAGATAAATATTCTGAGACGATAGTTTTCATCCTGCAATCTCCCTGTCTGCCGTGCGCACTTCGAAGACCGGGATGGCCTCTGAGAGCCCGTTTATTTTCATCGGCAAATAAAAAGAGCAAGGGATTTTCCCGTGGATTGCCTTTGCCGTTTCGGGTCCTAAAAGAATCTGCCCCGGTGCCGCTCTGCTTTCGAGCCGGGATGCGAGGTTCACGGCCGAGCCGATGGCTGTGAATTCGCTGCGGGTGGAGGACCCAACGCTTCCGACCATCGCGTCCCCGGTGTTAATGCCGATTCCCGCTTCCAGGTCGAGGCTCCACTCCTTGGACTTTTGCATCATTTCAACGGCACAGGAAACCGCGTTGTACTCATGGTCTTTGAGTTTTCGCGGAGCGTTGAAGAGTGCCATAAGTCCGTCACCCGTGAATTTATCGATCGTGCCCCCGTATTTCGTGACGACTTCGACCCAGCTCTCAAAAAGGTCGTTAAGACGTTTGAAAACGAATTCGGGATTCTGATCTTCGGCGAAGCTCGTGAAGCTGCGAATGTCGGCAAACAGGATGCTGACGCGCCGCCGCTCGCCCTTTTGCGGACCGGTCTGAGAGGACCCGAGGACCACGTCTACGACGTCTTTCGATACGTAGCGGCCGAGCGTCGAGCGAACGCTTCCTAAAACGTTGATCTCGCGCGCAAGAAGCATAAGGGCTTCCCGGAGCTGCTCGGGATTCTCGGCATCCACTACGGCGCGGCGTCTCGCCAAGCAGCGTCGAACGCTCGCTTTCAGGTGATTGAGATCGATCGGTTTGATGAGAAAATCCCAGGCTCCGAATCGAAAGGACTCTAATGCGCTCTCCAGGGAAGGGTTTCCGGAAATCAGAATGACGTCGGTCGTCGGTTGGTGCTCTTTAATCCATCGAAACAAATCGACACCGTCCATCGTTCCGGGCATGCGGAGGTCGGTTATAACGAGATCGAACTCCGTTTTATTGAGGATTTTGCGGGCCGCGTCGCCGCTTTCCGATATCGTGATTTCGTATTTCTCATTGGTAAGAACTCGCGAGAGGACCGTCGCAATCGCGTTATCATCGTCAACGACAAGGATGCGGCTCAGCGTCGTCATGTCCTAATGCTGCGGGCGGCGTGTTGCGGTTTGGCGAGTTCCCGCACGAGCAATCCCCTAATGGATTGCGCGGCGGTTTTAGCCGTGCCAAGAATCCTTTCGGCATCAAGTCGAATGGGATCGTCCTTGCGAATGGAATCGTGAATTAACTGCGCGGTTGCGAGGATCACGGTTATCCGGTCGGCGTCGAGAGCTAAGGACTGATGCAAGGAACGGGTTTCGCGTTCCGCTTCCAGTCTCTTCGTGACGAGTCGTTTAGCCATCTGTTCGACCGTCGCACGTTTTTGATCGGCATCGCCGATCGCCGCA
>JBFIEP010000594.1:0-2228 GCA_041603335.1 Elusimicrobiota bacterium
AGGCGGCCATCGCCGAATACCCCTCGGGGCATTGTTGGAGTTCATGAAGAAGCATGCGATGCCCATCCCGGCCAATCTCGGCAAGTCCCCGAGTGTCCTCGTTGTCCACGATAAACCCGTTGTTTCCAGGTCCATCAGAAAAATTCTTGCGGGAATTCCTTCAAAGCCGCTTGTCGCGTTTTGCCCGAATGGGGTGGATGCCCTTATCCAGGTCGGGAAGGATATGCCCGATGTGTTGATTTTGGATTTACTGATGCCGTTGATGGACAGCCATCAGGTTTGCCGAATCCTAAAGGCGAACAAAATTACGAAACACCTTAAGATTATTGCTGTGAGTCAGGAGCCGCTCAGTGCGGCAAAGCAGAGGAGTCTTCGCAAAGACTGCGACGCTATCTTCAGTAAGCCATTCAAAGTCGCCGAGCTCTCGGCGGCAGTGACCCGTCTTTTAGCGATTCCCGCTTAGTTTAAGCAACCGCAGCGACTTCCGCGAGCGCCTGCAGGCGATCGGCAAACTCTGCAGCACTCTTCAGGCGATTCTCCGGATCTGCCGCTAAAGAATCTTTAAGCAGGCCGGCGAGTCCGGGTTCCACCCCGTCAAGCGTCAGGTTCATCGGAGGTTTCCCTCCGACGGCGAGTTCGTGCAGGCAGACACCGAGGGCATACACATCGGTCTGGGCCGATTGATTTCCCGGCTTGGATTCGGGAGCTCGGTAGCCGAGAGCCCCGGCGGATTTCACGGTTCCGAAGTCCGTCAATTTAATGAATCCCGTCTTGGAGAACACGATGCGCTCCAGGGTTAGATCCCGGTGAATGATCCCCCGCTCATGGGCCGCGTGAAGACCTTTTGCGGCGTCGACAAGCAGGCGCTTGGCGTTGCCGATGGGAAGAACCCCTTGCCCATCGAGAATTTGTTGAATGGTTTGCCCATCCAACATCTCTCCAATGATGTAGAGGCCGTCATCCTGGTTGAGCACGGCAAAGATTTCCTGGATGTTCGGATGGTTCATCGTGGCCAATGTCCGCGCTTCTTCAAGAAACGCAGCCCGGCTTCCTTCACCATCGGCGACCTCGCCGACCGCGAGTTTTTTGATCGCGACGGTTCTGTCTAGGGAGTGGTCCTTAGCCTCCCAGACCTGACCGGTGCTTTTGCTCGCGATCACCTTGATCATTTCGTATTTCCCGTCGAGGCGTTCGGGTCCTTGTTTTGCCGCCGCCGCTGCCGCTGCCGCAACGGGGTTGGTCAATTGTTCCTTCATTTCCTTAACCGAAGGTTCGGTCCGCAATGCCCGGAAGGTAGCCCCGAATCCGCCGAGCATGAGAAGCCCCGGAATCAGGAGCCATAATTTTGAACGCTCTTGGGGAGCCCCTTCTTCGTCGGCGACTTCTCCCATTGCATTCATCAAGGCGCTGGCGTCTGTCGCGTTCGCGTTGAAAACCTGCTTCCCTTGGCGTGCGAGCATATAGTGACGTTCGTATGTCTTGTCTATTTCAGACGCTTTGAGAAGATTATCCAAAAGACATTCGCGGTCTTTTTCTCTTTCGCACAAAAACGCTCTCGTCGCGAGGGCGTTGGTTAAATACCGGTCTCCGGTCGCGAGGCGTTTTGCCATATCGGCAGAGGCGACCGCGTCGTTCATGCGTCCCTGTTTTTCCTGGACCATGGCCTGTAGGGTCAGTGCTTCGGAGCGTGTATTCCGCGTGCGTGAGCGTTTCTCCGCAAGCTTCGCGAAACGCTCGGCTTCTTTGTACCGGCCCAGGCCTGCCAATGCTTTTGCTTTCGCCAAGTACCCTAATGAACTCTTGCCGTCAGCGCGAATCGCTGCTTCGGCTTGTCTTAACGCGGCTTCATCGTCACCCATTTGGTGGAGCGACTCGGCCGCTTGCAGCGCCCTCTGCCCCCGCTGGGAGATTCTATCGCCGCGGTTCGGATCGTTTTTATCGAGCTCGGCCCGAATTTGGTTGATCTTAACTCCTTCTCCGTTTGCGCCGAGGGCATTGCCCGCCACCTCCCGGTTGCCGGTATCCATTCCCTTTGCGGAAATTTCTTTGTAGCCGAATTTTTTGTCTAGGACAGAGGCCCCGAGCTTCGCGCTTACAAGGCTTGCATCGACAGAGGCCGACTGTGCTCCGTAGGAACGGCCGCGTCCGACCGAAGGGGCGCCCGTCGCTCCATAATCGGTCATTACCGCACCCGATTGAAAAACACTTTCCTTCATGGGGACGGGTTC
>JBFIEP010000595.1:0-2228 GCA_041603335.1 Elusimicrobiota bacterium
CATCCGCATTAATGCCCGCGTTGTGGCCGCCACGAATAAAAATCTCAAAGTCGAAATGGAGAATGGCGGTTTCCGTGAGGATCTTTTTTACCGGCTCAATGTTTTTCCGATAAAAATCCCCCCGCTGCGGGAACGGATCGATGATATTATCCCCCTGGCGGAACGGTTCATTAAACTCGCCCATAATAAACATAACGCCAAGGCGATTCGCTTCTCGGGACCGGCCGCCAATGCCCTTAAGGCCTATCGGTGGGGCGGCAATGTTCGCGAACTTGAACATGCGGTGGAACGCGCCGTGATTATGACGGAATCCGAAGAAGTCGGCCTCGATGACCTTCCCCCCGAGGTTCGCGGGGCCGGGGGGGCGGCACCTTCGGTTCGCCCTTTGGATGCCGTGGAGCGCGAACATATCCTCGGCGTCTACGAAGCCTGCGGAAATAATCAGGTTGAAGCGGCGAAGGCCCTCGGCATCGGACGCAATACGCTTTGGAGAAAATTAAAGGAATTCGGAATCTTGAAAACCGACGATACCAACGGCACCGCCAAAAAGAAAACGAAAAAGAAGTCTTTAAAATAAACAGGGCGTCATTGCAGCCCGATTAAACCCTATGGAACCCATCGAAGAGGCTCTCAAGCAGCATCCGTTTACCGCGGACCTACACCCTCATCATCTATCCAAACTTGCCCGCTGCTGCCGCATCACCCGGGTATACACCGATAACTACATCTTCCGCGAAAACCAACCTGCGAATAAGTTTTATTTAGTGCGTACAGGAACGGTCATGCTGGAAACCGAGCGAAAAGAGGGCTCGACAGCCTCGATTCAAACCATCGGCGCCGGGAAATTACTCGGATGCTCATGGGTGTTTGAACCGTATACATGGCGCTTTGACGCACGGGCTCTTGGACCGACGGAAATGATCGAATTCGATGCAGACGAGGTGCGCACGTTATTCAGCGAAGACCATGAACTCGGATTTCAACTCCTGAAGCGAATCATCAAAACGACGTTCGAGCGTCTCGAATCGACGCGCTTCCAACTTCTCGATTTCTATGAGCGCGGAGACGTCCCGTGACTGAAAAAGATTCCGACTCCAGGGAATTGCAGAGACGTTTTGAGATGACGGAAAAAATGGCATCGGCCGGCATCCTTGCCGCCGGCATCGCCCACGAAGTCAACAATCCCCTCACGGTTGTCCTGGGATTATCGAAATTGTTAGCGGACGACAAACGCCTTCCCGCAGATGCCCGGGAAATGTGCGAGCGTATCGCCGCTAACGCAGAACGCGCCGGAAAAATAACGCGCAGTCTCTTGGATTTTGCCCGGGAAAGCAAACCCATGAAACGAACGCTGCTCGTCGCGGATCTCTTTGAACGCATAGAGGTCCTCATCGGGTACGAACTCAAAAGCCACCTGGTCAACTATACGTTTGAAAAACCAAACGACGACTGCGTCATTAACGCCGATCTTGAGCAAATGGGGCAGGTTTTGCTCAATCTTCTCATTAATGCGGAACATGCCATGACCGACAGTCCGGAAAAGAAAGTCCGCATCGGGGCCGAGCGCTCCGGAAACCGCGTCATCATTAGTATTGCCGACACCGGTCCGGGCATCCCCGCGGATAAAATCGAAAAAATATTCGAGCCGTTCTACACGACCAAACCGGTGGGAAAAGGTACGGGGCTCGGGCTATCGATCTGCTACACAATCGTGGAAGATCACGGCGGAATGATCTCGATAAAAAGCCCCGTTGAAGGCGGGGCGTTGTTCCGAATCGAATTGCCGGCGGCGTAAAGGACCGGCCCCCGCGCTTGCGGGGCGAGTAGTGCGAGCTACTCGGGATGGGAGAAGGAGGTCACCCGGGTGTCCCCGGACCGTCGCCCCACCGCACCGGACCAAATTTAGCCCGGAGTCTCACGCAGCTTCCCATTGAGCACTGGAATTGTCATTTTTAGGAAGACCGTATACAACAGCATTCCAAAAGCCCAGATACCCAGACAAATCAGCCATTCATTCGCTGTCGGACGGTATTCGACGATGTCTCCGAGCACGGAAGGAACAAACGCCGGAATAATAAGCCCCATTCCCTTCTCGATCCAAATTCCGACGATGGCGAAAACGCACGCGATATCAAGATATTTCAAACTTTTGGAAGCGGGAAGCATAAGGAGAATCAACGCAACAGTATTGAGCGCCATTGCCGTCCAAATCCAAGGGACGAGGGCGA
>JBFIEP010000596.1:0-2225 GCA_041603335.1 Elusimicrobiota bacterium
ATCACGATATGGTCGATGATGCTGCGGTACATGTCTTCGACCTTATCGGCGTCTTCAGCGGCCTGCTGTTCTCCGGTCTCGGGATCAAACGCCTTCACCGAACCATGGTATTGATCGACACCGTCAATCTCTCCACCCATGCTGGCGGCCTGTCGGGCCGCTTTCAGGCCTGCGAGTCCGGCGGCCCCGGCGGAGCCTTTCGGTTTTCCATATAGAGCTGCTTTGTCGGATTCAGATCCGCCGACAGAAAGGACCGGTTCATTGCCTTTCTTCTTTTTCTTGGCAATTTCGTCTTTATCGTCCTTCGGCTTGGTATCTTTGCGTTCGACATCCTTGTCTTTAAATCCAACTTTCTTTAGGAATTCTTTATTCTCTTTTGTGAAGGTATCGTACTTTTTACTGTTTTCCCGGAGATGGGTTTGGAGACCGTCGATATTAGTGGCCCCGGCGGGAACCGTCATGGCCGCGCTGATTGTGAGGACGAGGATCGGCTTCATCTTCCTTAAGGATAGGGGAGTTGGCCTTATTCATCTAGGGCGAAGGGGCCCCTTGGTGTATGGGCCGGAAGGCCTAGGGAAACGTCTCCTGAAAGGAATCCCTATTTTCAGGCGTATTGCCGTTATGCAGATATTAATCACCCTCCTTTTGGCCTTAAGCGTCTTCCACCCAGCTTCCGTCATGGCGGAGGATGATAAAACCCTCTCGCCCTATTTTTTTATCGAAAACGGAGACCCGGCGGTCGATCGGCTTCCCCTGGAGGGTACCCAGGTCGATGTGAAGGTCGCCGGCGTCATCGCTGATGTGACCGTGCGGCAGCGCTACAAGAATGCGGGAACCCGTCCCATTAACGCGGTTTATATTTTCCCGGCGTCGGTTCGTGCGGCGGTTCACGGGATGACGATGCGCATCGGTGATATCCAAATCCGGGCCAAAATTAAAGAGAAGGCTGAAGCGAAAAAAGAATACGAGCAGGCAAAGACAGAGGGGAAGACCGCATCATTACTGGAACAAGTTCGCCCCAACGTGTTTCGCATGAGTGTTGGAAACGTGATGCCGGGGGATATCATTGATATCGAGCTTCACTACTCGGAATTGTTGGTGCCCACCGCGGGCATCTACGAGTTTGTATATCCGACCGTTGTGGGGCCGCGTTTCTCCGAATACAAGGAGGCCGCCGCGCCCGCTTCCGAGCAATGGATCAAGAGCCCCTACACCAAAGAAGGGAAGGAACCGGTTTATACGCTCGACATTAAGACTGTTGTTTCCGCCGGGATGCCGCTGGATTCGCTCGCCTCTCCAAGCCATAAAGTTATCGCCCGTTGGGAATCTAAATCAAAGGCGGAAGTCACTCTTTCCCCTACCGAGTCTTTCGGAGGAAACCGGGATTTTGTACTGCAGTACCGATTAAAAGGGGGAGACATCCAAACCGGGCTGCTCCTGCATGAAGGCAAGGATGAAAACTTCTTCCTCATGATGGTTCAACCGCCAAAACGTATCCGCCGGAGCATGATACCGCCGCGGGAATTTGTTTTCGTCGTTGATGTTTCCGGTTCTATGCATGGTTTTCCGTTAAACACATCGAAGAAGCTCCTCAAGGATTTGATCGGGGACTTAAAGCCGACAGATACTTTCAACGTTCTTTTCTTTTCCGGAGGGTCGCATCTTTTAGCGCCCGTTTCCTTGCCCGCTAACGCGCAGAACATCCAATTGGCTCTTCATATGATTGATGGACAGCGGGGAGGCGGCGGTACGAGGCTCCTAACCGCCCTAAAGCGGGCGATGCATCTTCCCCATACCGATGGCTGGTCGCGCAACTTCGTTGTGATTACCGACGGCTACATCTCCGCAGAAATGGAAGCCTTCGACTATATCCGTGAAAATCTCGATGGAGCGAATGTCTATTCATTCGGAATCGGGTCCAGTGTCAATCGTTTCCTGATTGACGGGATCGCTAAGGCGGGACTCGGGGAGCCCTTTGTCGTTCTTGAACCCGCGATGGCCCCTAAAACAGCGATGCGTTTTAAGAACTATATCGACTCTCCGATCCTTACCGACTTACGGCTCGAATTCCAGGGATTTGATGCCTATGACGTTGAGCCTAAGGCCTTGCCGGATGTTCTGGCGGATCGTCCGATTATCGTCCATGGGAAATGGAAAGGAAAAGCCCGGGGAGCGATAACCCTCCATGGAATTTCAGGTGAAGGGAAATATCAAAAACGGATTGC
>JBFIEP010000597.1:0-2216 GCA_041603335.1 Elusimicrobiota bacterium
GAGACAAGCTGGTCTGGTTTAAACCCTTTATCGGTGTTTTTATCCTGGTCTTCCTGTATTGGAGACGTCATAAGCCGGCTCTCCGCAATCTCCCTCTTTGGGTTTATATCCCACTGGGATTCGCGGCGGGTCTCTTGTGTATTTGGGTGGGAGCGACCGGACCTTTTCTCGCTCCGTTTTTTTTGCGGGATGATTACACCAAGGAGCGCGTAATCGCCACTAAGGCAGCGACGCAATGTTGGCTTCATTTCCTTAAGCTTCCGGCGTTTTTTACCCTGGGTTTTAACTATGCCGCCGAGATTCCACTGCTTTCGATCCTGTTGGTCTGCGTTATTGGAGGGACCTACCTAGGCAAGCACCTGCTTAAGGGGATCGAGGAAGCGGCCTTCATTATGTATTTCGAGATTGTCCTGGGATTGATCGGTCTCTATCTCGTGGTGGGAGCATTATTGTGATGAAGCCCGAGGCTGAAATTGTCAGTCCTTGCTGAGGGATACGGAACGTGAGTCGTAAAAAAAGGCGCGCCGCATCCGCACCCGACCCCGCCGACCCAATTCTATCGCTAACCTCCGGCCCTACTCCTCCAGGTGCCTGGTTATGGTTTTTGCTTTGGGCCGGGGTCATCCTCTTCTTCTACTATCAGCACGTGAAAGCCCCTTTTTTGAATCCTTCATTTTGGTTCCGGTTTTTCCCGCCGATCATGAAGATGTCCCCGGCATTGGCGGCAGCGCATGGTGTGCGGATCGCGCAGATAGTATGTTGGTGGGCCCTTTGCGCTGGAGTTGGTCGGGGGCTCCTTCTTAAAATATTCCGCGCAAAGGGTTTGAATGCACTTGAAACGGGATCAATCGGTTTTGCTTTAGGGGTCGGGGTCGTGGGACTGGGTTCGTTAGCCATCGGCTTTGCGGGGCTATTAACCCCTTGGCCTGTTCGGATTTTTGCCGCCGGCCTTACTGCGTGGGCGCTATGGGCGAATGCCGACTTTCTTTCCGAATCTGCCTCCCTGCGACCTCGTGACTGTTGGCCCGATCCCTGGTCAAAAATAGCCGGAGGCTTCGTTGGGTTTCTTTTGGCCTTTCAGCTCTTTCATGCGTTGGCTCCGGATATTTTCTACGACTCGTTGGTCTATCATTTGGCTTTGCCGCATCTCTATCGTCTCGAAGGCGGGTTGGTCGCGACGCCGACAAATCTTTATTCGGGTCTCCCGATGCTGGTTCAATGGAATTATGCGTTCCTGCTTTTCTTTGCCGATGAGATTACCGCCAAACTTGTCCAATGGGGCTGCGGTGCGGCGATTGCCATGGGGTTTGTTGGTCTTGGTTTAAGACTGAAGCGTCCCTCCGTCGGATGGACGGCAGGAATCGTTTTTCTGGGGACCCCGATGGTCCTGTACAACATTGTCCGTGCCGGAGTGGATGTTGGTTCCGCCTTGATGATCTTTGCTGCGGTCTATGCCGGAACCTTGAGCTTTAAGGACGAAGGAGCATCGCTTCTTCCGGTTTCCGCCGCTCTTTGCGGTCTCGCGCTTGGCGTGAAGTATCCGAATTGGCCCCTTTTGCCGGCTCTGCTTCTGGTTTTTGCGGCTTTGAAAGTTCCCCGTGAGAAAATATTCCGTTACGGGGCGATAGCCTTGTTAGTTCTTTCTCCGTGGGTCATGAAGAACCTTTGGTTGTACGGTAATCCCCTTTTCCCCTACTTCCATGACTTTATCCAACCCGGCGCGGAGTTTGAATCCCCATGGCGGGTACTGCATGCGAGCGGCTGGGGACGTGAGTGGGGTGTGCTTCTTCGATCTCCGGGGAAGCTGTGGGTTGCCCTCGCCCATCCATGGTATTCGACGGTCACGGGAACGACCGAGTTTGATCATATCGGTCCTTTTTATTTGATGGCGCTCCTGCCGCTTGTCTGGTTCCGTCCCGCCGGGAAATCAACACGGTTCTGGTTGTGGACATTGTTCGGGTTATGGATGCTATGGTGGCCGCTCACGCGTATGCCCCGATTTTTCATGCCCGGATTCTGCGTGCTCAGCGTGGTTGTTTCCTTGGTGTTCAACGCGCCGAAATCGGTATGGGCCGCCCGCGCGCTTCGTGCGGGGTTATTGCTTCTCACGCTTGATGGGGTGGTGATGTATCTTGCGATTACGAATCAATCGGATGCTTATTCCTATTTAATTGGAGGCGTTTCCAAGGATGAATATCTGGGGGAAACGCGAAAAA
>JBFIEP010000598.1:0-2212 GCA_041603335.1 Elusimicrobiota bacterium
CTACGCAAACGCTTCCCGACGCGGCAAAGACACGCCCGCACGGTTTCTGCGGATGTCGACATTCTTTCGGCTCCCTTCTGGAATGACGCTCGATACTCCGAGGCCGTCGCGGATTTTCTATCAGGAGAGCCGGTCCAATCAGCGGCGGCCTTACTCGGCCTCTTGTCCCACGATGCCGCCGGCACAGTTTTCAGAAGACTTCCGGAAAAACAACGCCGGGGAATCGCCGCACTTTTAGCCTCAAACTCCGGAGTAGGCGCCAAGGAGTTATTTACGACCGGACAGCTGCGCAAGCGCCTCCGCGAACATCTAGCCGCGTATTCCCGAGGACCGGGCCTACTGGAAGAACTACTCTTGCGTGCCCCCGAGCGTGTCAGAGACGGCCTCATCGGAGATTTACGTCGCTCGGACCCGGCACGCGCGTCCCTGCTCTCAAGGACAATCCCCGGACTGCGCGCGCTGGCTAAGGCCGATGAATCCGCTCTACGGCTCTGTCTTAGCCCGTTCTCAACATCGGAACTTGTATGCGCCTTCTATGATTTTGACGAAGGCGCCCGTGAAAAAATGCTGGATGCACTCCCGCTCATCCTCAGAGAGTCGATTAGAGAAGAACTGAAAACCTTCGTTCCAGAATCGATGGAGAGGGTCGAAGCGGCCAGAGCTCTGATCACAGCCCGGTGGCGACGCCTGGAATTGGATGGCCGGGTTACATCCTTCTTATCCGCCTCCGCGGATTCCGTTTGATTCGTTAATAAATTCGCAACTCTGAATCGGTATCCTGAGAAGGTCCCCGGGGACCCCTATGTCTGAACAGGATCCTTATAAAGATTGGCTTGAAGAATTCAACCGGGAGGTTGATCAAGCTCTCACAGACACCGATACCGGTGAGACCTCCCGCGCCCCCATAGCGCGGGCCATGACGGACTTTGAATCCTGGTGGCGTCACCAAGACACCGATCTCGACCGCGATCCCGAACCCGGGCAAGAGGGAGTCCGGATTAATAAGGAGCTCGAATTTGCTCGCCGCGAAATCGGATTACTGAAAGGCGAACTCGATAATCTCCGCGGCTCCTCCGGAGCGCCTGGTGACGCGGCCTCGGGTGAACGCATCCGTGAGCTGTCAGAAGAGAAGGCTGTCCTTAATGATAAGGTCCGCCGGCTGGAACATGAAAATGAAGAACTGCGCCGGCACGATGCCGCCGTTCAAAGCCAGATTGCCGATCTCCGCGTTAAAACTTCAAAAATCCGCGACGACTACGAGAATCAAATCCGACGCCTCGAGGATAAAACACAGGGACTCACCGAACAGATCCGGGCTCTCCAGGAGAACAAACGCTTTATACAGGCCGAGTATGCGAAACAAACCGAACGTCTAGCCGAATTCGAAGGCGGACTCAAGGACGCGTACGAAGCCAAGAGTGAATCCGAAAATACAAACCGTGAACTCCAGGGACGTATCGACGCTTTGGAAACCCGCCTGCGCGAAGACGCCCAAGGGCGCGCCGAACTCCAAGGCGCTCTCAGCGAATTGCGCAGCCAGGCGGGGGGGCTCCAAGAGAAGTTGGTTCACAACCGCGAAACCATCGATTCCCAACTCGCAGAAACGCGTGCGGCCTCGCTGGATGCCTCACGCCAAAGCGAAAGCGCCGAACGGCGCATGGTTGATCAGCAGCGCGAAGCCGAAGAGCGGGTTCGTGAAACAACCCGCTACCTTGAAATCAAACTTCGTGAGATGCAAAACGAAAATAAGGACCGCTTGTCCGAATTTAAGGAAGTACTCAATACCCTCTCGCGCCTACGCGCGATAAGCGGGGAAGACGCGTGAAATATTGGGTCTACTTAAACGGCGAGGTTCCAGGGAGCTATGCCCCCGAGGAGCTTGCCGCAATTCCAGGGATAACGGAAACAACAATGGTCTGCCCTGCCGATGGGGGGATTGAAGAGCGCAACTGGCTCCGTGCCGGACAATTCCCCGAAATCATCGAAGCAATCCGTCGGATAGAAAAACCTCCCCTTGCTCCCGAGGCACCGATGCCCGGGCGCACGATCGATACGGGCCGGCCGCTGGATCCCAACGATATCCTTAATGATTCAAGCAGCCGTCTCTTTTCGCACGTATCGGATCTCATGAAGGAACTCGAAAACCGGCGGTCCGAACGCGCGATGAACCAATCGCTCCAACGTCAAATCGTCGAACTAAAAAATGAATTGC
>JBFIEP010000599.1:0-2204 GCA_041603335.1 Elusimicrobiota bacterium
AAATGCCGTTACGATATTTCCAAACACGGTCATTCCCATAAAACCGGTTTCCCGCACGCGTCCCGCAAGCCGGGCATGCAGGATCATCGCGTTCCAAACAACGATCAGGAACGCGCCGTTTTCCTTCGGGTCCCAACCCCAGAAACGGCCCCAACTTTGATCCGCCCAAATACCGCCGAGAATCGTCCCGATAAAACTAAACAGCAGCGCAAAACAAACAACCCCGTAGGTCATTTGATAGAGGGACTGCTTCGTATCCTTATCAAGCGTTCCCATCAGCCGGCGGAATAAATAAACATGCGCGAGCATACCAGCGAGGAAGGTCGCACTATAGCCGATGGTGATCGTTACGACATGGGTTCCAAGCCAGAAATTGGAATCCAGGACCGCCTGCATCATCTCAAGCGTGTCTCCCGACATGGAAAGGTGATGGGCAATGATTAAGGTTGCAAACCCGAGACACGCGGCGGAGAAGGCCGCGATTCCGCGTCGGTGAACACGCTCAAGCAGCAGTCCTCCCAGGACTCCGCACCATCCGACGAATACAGCTGAAGAATAGAGGTTGGTAACCGGGGGACGCGATTCCAAGACCATCCGGCTCACAAGTCCAAATGTATGCGCGAAAAATCCGAACCCAAGCGCCCACGCCCCCGCCCGCCGCAAAGATTCATTAGCGAGCAGCCATCCGGCCGAAACCAAAAGCAGCGTGAGAACATAGAGGATCATGCCTCGATAGAAGGGGGCGACGCGGTTAAACCATGCTTCGAATTCCGCCTTTCGTACTGCGGAGGAAAAACGCTCCCGCAGCGAGATCCGATATTCCGTAAGCGCGCGGTCAAAGGCATTTCCGTCTGAATTCGACGCGGCCCCCAGGATGGCGGCATAGGAACGGACCCCGGGGGCGATCGATCCCGAGCGGATCGATTCCACCAGGGATTCACCGACACTGGTCCAGGCATCGCCCGATGCACCCTGCGGCGGAACAACAGCTTTGTAGTAAGCGATAGACTCCAAACGTTGGTAGCGCGTGAAAAACGCCCCCAAGCGCGCAAGAGCGGCAGATTTCGTCATGGCCTCGGGACCGCTGCCGCCGGACATATGGGCGCGAAACGCCGTCAATCCTTCGGTCGCGGCAATTTCGAATTCATCGAGTTCCCTTACAAATTCCTCGGCACCCGGAACGCCTAGACTCGACTGGAGACGGCGATACAGCATCAATCGATTTTGCAGGGAAAAAACCGCTTTTTCAAAACGCGTTCGCTGCTGCGCCTCTTTCTCGGAGGCACGGCCCGCCTGCATCTGGATTTTATCGAAGTGGGGAAGCAGTTCATCAAAGGAATAGGCTTTGCGTTTTTCCTGCCTCATTCCCAACAATCCCAGAAGGTCCGGATCATGAATTGTAAAAACCCGGCGCGCGTCCGCTTTTTTAGGATGCGTAATCAGCTCCAACATCCAATCGATAGCATCAATCCGCTTGCCGCTGTCTTTAAGCGTCTGCTTGCCGTAAAGAACCAACAGGGATGTGCGGGCGATTGAATCCAGAGGCTTAACACGCCCGTTGTGTAAAACGGGGAGGCGGCCGAAACCATGATGATCAATCGCCGCCGGCGGGGGCGCCCGCATCGCACTCAGAAGGATTAGAACGGAAACCGCAATCGCGGCCCAAACAACTCCCGGCATCCGGCCGGACGGGGCTTGGGCGGCGGAACGTCCCTTCGGCTTCATATTCAGTAAATAGGATCCAAACAGAATCAGAAGCCCCACGGTCACGAGGCCAAAAGAAATATACGGCAGCAACCAACTTGGATTCTTAACGACCTGCAATACCGACATCGTATCCGCCTTCCCGAAACTCGCTTGAAAGAATGTGAACCCTCCGTATCGAAGAGGGTTATTCATATAGATGAGGACGTCGCGATCCTCTCCCGCACTGATATTTTTCAAGCGAACAAGACTCGAGAAATTTTTCGGAATATCTGTGCCCGCGTATTTATCGTGGGAAAAATCCTTGAGCGTGAGAGTGAAGGGAAGATAGGTCCGCTTTGGGCGCATAGCCAACGTCCATCGCTTCCCTTCGACGACGAAGTCCTGCGGAACTTCCAGCATGCTTGAGACAAGCCAGGTCCCGAGCACCTCCGTGCCGCGCATGACTTCAACAAAAGCGGCACGCATATTGCGGGCGTCGTCTCTCGAGACGGGGGGAA
>JBFIEP010000600.1:0-2200 GCA_041603335.1 Elusimicrobiota bacterium
GCACAACGTCGTGCCTAAATAAGAGGCAATCTTTTCGGATAAAGGCCGATTCGCATTGCCGGAAAAAAGGCGCAAGGCACCAGCAAGCCCCGCCTCAATCGGTTTTGACAGTGAAGGTGTGGAGACTTTTTTAGGACGTTTTTTTTCCACGATCGACCCCTCTGATTTCATTTCCTCACCTTGTTTGTCTGGCGTTCACGCGCAAGCGCGAGATTGTTATCGGGAACGTCTTCGGTAATCGTCGAGCCTGCTCCGATCATCGCGCCGCGCCCGATCTTAACGGGGGCGACAAGATTCACGTTGGAACCGATGAACGCTTTCGCAGCGATCGTCGTCGTATGCTTCTTCTTTCCATCGTAATTGCAGGTAATCGTGCCGGCACCGATATTCACGTCTTCGGCGATATCAGCGTCTCCGACATAACTCAAATGGGGGACCTTCGAGCCATATCCAATCTTTGCATTTTTCAACTCGCTAAAATTGCCGATGCGCGCACGCGGTCCAGCGACGGTACCGGGACGCAGCCGAGCCCAGGGTCCAACGTCACTCTTCTCATGAAGCTTCGCGTCCTCCATGTAGGAATTAATCACCTTACACTCGTTGCCAATTTGGGAATTGGTAATGACCGAGTAGGGACCGATTTCGCAAGCCTTACCGATCTTCGTCTTTCCGCGAAGGATTGTGCCCGGGTGAATGACGGTATCCTGGGCAACTTCAACATCAACGTCAATATAAGTCGTGTTCGGGTCGAGGATGGAAACCCCCGAGAGCATAAGCCGCTCCAACGCACGACGATTTAAAATCCTTTCGGCCTGGGCAAGTTGAATGCGGGTATTGACTCCAAGCGCTTCTTCAGGGGAAGGACTCGGAAATCCAGTTACGCGGCCCCCTTCCTGACGGATATGCTCAAGGCAGTCCGTTAAATAAAACTCATTCTTAGACCCCTTAGGAATAAGCTTCTTGATGGCGTCGACAAGCAGCGCCACTTCAAAACAATACGTTCCCGAGTTAATCTCGTTGATCGCAGCTTCCTTTCCCGAACAATGAACCTCTTCGACGATTTTAAGGACCTCGCCCATCGGGGAACGGACGATGCGCCCAGACCCCTTCGGATCACGGAATCGAGCAGTCAACAAAGACACCTGATGCTTTTGAGAACGATGCCCACCCAATAACGCAAACAAGGTGTCGAAGGTCAGCAACGGGGAATCACCGCAGGTCACAATCGCCGTCTGGTGCTTCTTTAGAAAGCTCATCGACTCCAGCACAGCGGATCCCGATCCAGTCTGCTCTTTCTGGTGAATAAAGGTAACAGGTTTCGAGATACCCCACTCTTTTATGCCCGCCTGAACCGCCTTCTTAACGGTTTCAAGCTCATGCCCAAGAACAATACCAATGCCGTTGGGTTTTAAGGCGTTCGCCAGGCGCAGCAAATAATAAATCATCGGCCGACCGCCAATGGAGTGGAGCACCTTCGGAGTTTGAGACCGCATCCGAGTCCCCTTCCCTGCGGCGAGAATTAAAATACCGAGAGAACCTGGACGAACGCTATTTTTCTTTGTGTTTTTCATGGGGTGAAGGCCAATCAGCGTTCCCGGACTAGGATTCGAACCTAGAAACCCGCCTCCAAAGGGCGGTGTGTTACCGTTACACTATCCGGGAAAATCGGTGCGTTAGTGATCGGTCTGCCCACCTCCGGAGACCGAGTTTCCCTTCTGGGCTTCTTTTTCGTAGGCCTTCATAATTTCACTTTCTAAAAATCTTCGGAAATCCATTGTTATCGGGTGCGCCACGTCTTTGTAATTTCCGTTGGGAAGTTTGCGTGAAGGCATACAAAGAATCAGCCCCTTATTTCCCTCGATAATCTTCATGTTGCGTACGACGAAGCAATTATCGAAAGTAACGGTGACAAATGCCTTTAACTTTTCCTCTTCTCGGAGGTGGACCCGAATCTCGGTGATTTCCATTGATACGCCTCTCCACGATGCACACTCCCCACCTATTCGGTTTTAGCCGAGACTACTGGTGAGAAACACCTTCCACGGATACCCCTTCAGCAACCCCAGGACGCGCTCACCTTCTTTGCGAGAGCGGGCAAAGCCGAAGACCGATGCGCCTGATCCCGACATGAGAACACCTTGAAGACCAACACGCTTCAAAATATCTTTTGCCTGACGAACCTCGGGATGCAATTCGAGGA
>JBFIEP010000601.1:0-2192 GCA_041603335.1 Elusimicrobiota bacterium
CCCGTTACCATAACGGAAAATTGTGGTGGCGCGATGCCGGACGCAGCCGTTGGCTGCATTATCGGGATGGTTTCTGGTGGTGGTCAAATCCCCTGAACCCAGGCGTTTCCTACATCTACCGCGATGGGTTGTACCTGCGCTACGAGCCTGTGCGCGGAGGGTATCGGACAACGCCGGAAGCTCCAAGTACTCCTGAAGAAAATTCGGATGCGGAGACCGCCTTCTACAGCGAAGATGGAACGCGTTTAGTGGAAATCTTCGGTGACCGAAAAGAATCGTTCCTTTATGATTCGACGGGAGAAGAGCCTGAATTGCTGGCGTTTCTCGCGAACCATACCGAAGAGGTGCAGTTCTCCGGAGGAACCGAGGATGCACCCCTGCAGGTTCTGGTGATCAGTGTCGATGATGAAGGGATCAAATCCTTCAATCTATTCGACGCAGAAGGAATCCCTTACGGGGCTCCAAGCGACGCTGTAGACTCGGAAAAGCAATTAGAGAAATCAGCCGCGTTTGAGAGTTTGGGAACGGGATCTGTCGACTGGTAAAAGTGGAATCCCAAAACAAGAACCGTCGACCGCCTTTGCGGTCGGCGGTTTTTGTTTATGAGTCCCCTAGCGCCTTCATATCAATAACGAATCGGTAGCGGACGTCGCTTTTTATGACCCGCTCGTAGGCGTTATTAATCTCTCCGGGCTGGATAACTTCAACATCCGAACCGAATTCATGTTTCCCGCAAAAATCGAGCATCTCCTGCGTTTCTTTGATGCCGCCGATGAGAGATCCCGCGAGACGGCGGCGGCCTCCAATGAGCGGAAAGGTTTGGATTGAGTGCGGAGATTCCGGAACCCCGACAAGGACCATCGTCGCGTCGCGTCGCAGCAGATTCAGATAAAGGTTGACGTCATGTTCCGCCGAGACGGTATCGATGATGAGATCAAATCCTCCCTCAAGGGAATCCGCTTTCGTTTGGTCGAGCCCGAAAACAAAGTCCCTGGCTCCTAGACGCAATGCGTCTTCCTTCTTTTTCTCGGAATGGCTGAAGACGGTTACATTCGCCCCCATCGCCGAAGCAATCTTAACACCCATGTGTCCAAGCCCGCCAAGTCCTACAATGCCTACCTTCTTTCCCTCATCACAACCAAAGAGCTTTAAGGGTGAATAGAGTGTGATGCCGGCGCAGAGAAGAGGCGCCGCTTCTTCAGGCTTGAGCGTGCCTGGAATCTTCAGGATGTAATTTTGATCGACCACGATTTTGGTGGAATATCCGCCCTGGGTCGGTGTTTTTCCGTCTTTTTCCAAAGCGTTGTACGTATACGTTGACCCCTGTTCACAATATTGTTCGTCGCCCGCGGTGCACGCCGAGCACTCCCGGCAGGAATCAACGAAACATCCAACCCCGACGGTTTCCCCTGCTTTAAATTTGGAGACCTTGGAGCCGATTTTAGAGACGGTCCCCAGGATTTCATGACCCGGGACCATCGGGAAGGCGGATCCGCCCCATTCATCGCGGGCTTGGTGGATATCGGAATGGCAAATCCCGCAATAGGAAATGTCAATCAGGACATCGTTGTCCCCCACGTCGCGTCGTTCAAAATTAAACGGCTCTAGCGGTTTTTTTGCGGCGAGCGCTGCGAATCCTTTGGTTTTAATCATGCGCCTATCCTACAACAAGAAAGTTGGAGAGGTCAGCCCTTTTCCCGGCGTTTCGCGCTTTTTCGCTTGGGACGGTATCCCCCGCTTTTGGGCATTTCCTTGGAATGAACGTGGTCGTGAATATCATTATCGGCGCGTGCGCGGCGCGCGGCGATGGCGACTTGGGGCGCATTTTCGGAAATAAGGCAGTCGCAGCCGTCTCCGATCAAATCCCGCCGCTTTGCTTGAATGAGGGCATCGCGCACATCGAACCAATTCTCAGGTTTAAAAAATTGAAGAAGGGCGCGCTGCAGTTTTCGATCCTTCAATCCCTTTGCAATTGGAATTTCTTTGCCGGTATGGGGATCTTTTCCTGTGTAGTACATGGCTGTCGCTAGATCGTGGGGTGCGGGGATGAAATCTTGGACTTGATCCGGCTTGTAGCCATTGCGTTTTAGAAAAACGGCAAGATCAATCATCGCGTTAAGATCAGAACCCGGGTGTGAAGAAATAAAATAGGGCACTAGATACTGCTTCTTCCCCGCTTTCTTGCTCTCCTC
>JBFIEP010000602.1:0-2188 GCA_041603335.1 Elusimicrobiota bacterium
AAAGCAAAGCCTGACACCTTAGCGGACACCTTAGCGGGCACCTTGGCGTTCGAAGAGGCCGACGGTTTCGATGTGGGAGGTCTGGGGGAATAGATCGACTGGTTGGACGCGTATGAGTTTCCAGCCGTGGCGGCTAAGCCAATCGGCATCACGTGCGAAGGTCGCTGGGTTGCAGGAGACATAAACGATGCGGGAAAGCGCTTCAGAGCGTAGAGCCTTGAGTACAAGTTTTGTGCAGCCCGCTCTCGGGGGATCTAGAACCGCTGCACACGACCCTTCGGGGGCATTGGTGAGTTCTTTCCCAATCCGAGATAAGAGGGATTCCACGCCGCCGGCATAGAATTTGATGTTTTGGATGTTATTGAGTTCCGCGTTGCCGCGGGCATCTTTGGACGCGTCCCGATTTTCTTCTACGCTAATAATGGTTTGGGCGTTTTTAGCGAGACTGAGGCCGATGGAGCCGACACCGGCATAGAGATCGAGAAGAATTTTCGGACGGAAATTATCGCGGGAGATGAATTCACGAACGACGCCATAGAGGACTTCGCAGGCCGGTGTGTTAACTTGCAGAAAAGCGGGGGGAGAAACGCGAAGGCGAACCCCGGCGACCCTTTCCTCCAGCATGGTTTGCCCCCAAATTTTTTTCCAGCGTGGTCCAAGGACGACGGGGGTTTTTAACGGTTGAACATTTTGATGGATTCCAACCAGTTTCGGAAAGAGTTCCTGCATGCGGGCTACGAATTTTTTCTCTGCGGGAAAATCATGGGTCCGTGTTACGAGGGCGGCGATGCTTTTCCCGATGCCATTGGTTCTCACAAATAGGTGACGCAGCCACCCCCCATTACGCTTTTCATCATAAACCTTCCATTTAAACTCACCCGCCAATTTCTTAACGGCTTTTACGATTGCAACCGATCCCTCCGGTTGGATAAGGCAGTCGTCGAAATCAATGATATTGCGTGAGCCGGGGGCATAAAATCCTGCGACAATGCGCCCGTTTTGATGCCCGAATGGAACTTGAACCTTGTTGCGATAACGCCATCGTTCGGGCGATGCGAGGGGAGCCTCAATGCGGGGTTCCCTTAGTTTTGCAATACGAAAAAGACAATCCCGAATGAGAGCCCGTTTGGATTCAAGTTGTATATCGTAGGAGAGGTGCTGCCAATCACATCCGCCGCAGGGCGCCTGTTTCGCTTTCGCCATCGCGGGGGAATAGTGAAGCGGGCAGTCGGGATCTACGCGGCCGGGTCCGGCTTTGATCAGGTGGGTCATGCTCGCACGCACAAAGCCCGATTTGACCTGCCGGACAACCGCTTCAATTTCATCACCGGGAGCGGTATACGGGACAAAATGAACCCGTTCGCCGGATGGGCGCGCCATGCCGGGGCCTTCGGGCGTCATTCGTTCGATTTTTAGTTTTAGGGGATCAGTCATCGGTCTAAGGGGATTCTATCATTTGATAGAATTGCCGAAAATGAAACGGTTTTTACTTCTCGGCCTAGCGGCCGCCTTAAACGGCTGTGCAGCGCTTGCTATCGATGAGGTCCCTGACGGGAGTTCTTCGAATACCGGGCAGCAGCATCGATTTGTACCGCTGGATCCGGGCGCAAAAGAGCTGGTGAGTCTTCATTTTAAAGTCTCTGCCTACGGAAGCGAGGATGCGGCCGTCGCTTCGGAACTTTGTGAGCGGTTATACTCCCGCATTATGAATGATACGGCCCTATACTCCTTTCTCCCGTCTGAACCCTATCGCGTTACGATTTACGGAAGCCGGGCGGAATATCTTCAAAAGACGGGCTTGCCTGAGTGGTCGGGCGGTGTTTCCGTAGGAAACACCATCCATGTCTATAAGAGTCCCCGTTTTGCAGGCGTTCTCGCGCATGAGATGACGCATCTTATATTCCGGGAATATTTGGGGCGCGATGACGTTACCCTGCGCTGGGTAAACGAAGGGTTAGCTGTATATGAGGAGCAGGAAGCCTTGATCGCAAGCGGGATTGCCACGAATTCGGTTCCCGGGCGTGTGGACACATTCCAAGAAATGTTTTTGTTGGCGCCGATGGATGAAAGCGGCCGGGATGTTTCGGCGTGGTATCAGCAGGTGGGCAGCGTCGTCCGGTACATGATCGAACGGGGTGGTCGAATCGGATTCGGGCAATTTATCCGCGCCCTGAAAGACGGTCAGCGT
>JBFIEP010000603.1:0-2187 GCA_041603335.1 Elusimicrobiota bacterium
ATCGTTGAGAAAAAGACGGTCAGGGAGCTTGACGTCCAGGATTTGATGCACAAAGGCTGCATTACGATCCGCTCGAACGCCACTGTGATTGAGGCGATTCAAAAGATGCAGAAAGCCCAGGTCTCGAGTCTTATCGTAGAGCCGCGATGGGAAGGGGACGCATACGGCATCATCACCCGGAAGGATATTCTGTCGAAAGCCTTCGTTCCGGGAGCCAAGCGCCTCAACTTCTCGGAGCATAGGGTCTATGAGCTCATGACCAAGCCTTTCGTCACGGTCTCACCGGGACTCAAGGTTAAGTATGCCGTGCGCCTCATGAATCGTGAGAACGTGCATCGCATGCCGGTCCTAAACGGTTCGAAGATTGTCGGGATGCTCAGCTTCTCGGATATCTTCAAGAAACTGGGGAGATAACGCCGGATTCGAGCCCCACGTTCCCGGTCCCCTCCCGCAGAAGACGCCGATACTCTGCGGGGGGGGGCTTTTTTTACAGGTCCAAGCGCCCCTTTTTCCAAAGTCCCAACGCGCTGAAGGACCGGGCCCAGAAGTCGGATTTTTCTCCAGGGGGAAACTTGAAGAAATCGACGGGCCAGTGATGCGCGGGATTAATATAGAGGTCGCGCAGTACGTTAGCGGCATGCCGGGGCTTCCATCCGGCTTCCAGGACAAGGTCGTCCACTAACCGGCGCATTCGCTTTGGCTGCAAGGCGGCGGGGTTGGGGCTTTGAAAGAGATTCATGGATTCCTGTGATAGCCGGACCTCCCGTCCGGCCCGGTTCAGCGCCTCTCCGCGGGGAAGGTCCTCTGTTTTTTCGAACTCATCATGGAATAGGGCGAGAGGGCTTTTTCGGTATTCCCCGATAAGATCGAACAAGGAGTCGTTGGACTTGGGGATGCCCTCCGGGAAGCGGGCCGCATGATTGGCGGCTTTCTCTAAATCCCACATGCAGTCCGATATTCGACTCAGGTCCGGTTCCTCCACGGCTTTTTTTCCGTCAAAATAAGTCCCGACGACGTCCACCAGCGGCGGCGCGTCGGAAAATCCGTGCTGCTCCTGATTCTTGCAGTGCAAACTGTACGGAGACCGGAGTGATCGCATAAACGGCGAGCCCTCGGCCCAAGAGATATCAAAATCAATGCATTGATCCAGGCTGTCTCCGACAGCCACGGGAAGGCCGTTAGCCGTCTCGGCACTGCCGAGTGCCCCCATCGTTTTAAAACACAGAAATTCGGCCAATTTCCCGAGGCCGCTGAAGACGCGCGCGGCCTCCAGGGACACGCCCCATCGGCGTTTGATGTCGTTTAAGTCCGTGTACCGGCAGGCGGCGATCAGGTCCTCCTCTAAGAATCCTAATCTCTGAACCTCTTTTACAGCCCGCGACCCGAGGGGATTGAGCCACAGAAAATGCGCCCCCGACGGCGTGTAATCGAGCAAATAAGGAATGCCCAAGCGCCTGAAATAATCTTCCAAGAAGCGCGACGCACCCGATACCTTCGAGAACCACTTGCGCTGCGAGTCTTTATCAATGTAAAGCAGGTTATTCTCGCCGCCGAGGAAAACGTCGATATCTAAAGGCATAAGAACGCTCCGGCTCTTGCGGCCTATGACGGGGAGATAAACCTGAAGACCCTTTTCCACGGTGAATTTCTCAAGCTGCGAGACGGGCTCGACGGCTATAGGAAAATGCGGGTCCCACCCTTCGTCAATCAGCCGCCGGCCCTTACCAATGACGTAGTGAAAGGGTTCAAAACAGCTCTTGATCCGGCCAATAACATGGGAATAGTATTCTTGCGGCGTCATAAGCGCCTCTTCGTTCAGAGAATTTCAAAACCGGGGTCCCGCCGCCGCCCCCATGAGGGGCGGCGGGACCTAACAGGACTACTCGACGTTCACGTGCCGGGGCTTGGCCTGCTCTATCTTGGGCAGGTGGATTTCCAGTATCCCGTTCTTGTCCTGGGCTTTGACCTTTTTAGAATCCACTACCGAGGGTAGATCGAACGCCCGGTAAAAGGAGCCGTAACTGCACTCGCGCCGAAGCCAGGTCTTTCCCGATTCCTCCTCATGGCACCTGCGCTCACCGCGCAGGATCAAGGCGTTATCGGTGACCTCCACGTTGATGTCCTTTTTCTCGACGCCCGGCAGCGAAACGTAGGCGACGAGTTCGTCATCGGTCTCCTGGATGTCCA
>JBFIEP010000604.1:0-2186 GCA_041603335.1 Elusimicrobiota bacterium
ATACCGGCAAGCCGCATGACGTAAAAGACCACTAATCAGTGGTATAATACTTGTCGATGTCTTTACGTTCCTTCCATATATTTTTCATTGTCGTTTCCCTCGGCCTTCTGTCGTTTTTAGCCGCTTGGTCGGTTCAGCGCGTGCTTGAGGGCGCGGCAGGCTCCAACATTGGTTTAGCTCTCTTCTCTGTCATCGGCCTCGCCGCGGGACTTCCGTATCTCCAGTGGTTCCTTCGTAAGGACAAGGCCGGGGCAGATGCGTAACGCTTTTTTTTCCTTTCTATTCCTGATTCCTTCGGACGCCTGGGCTTGCGCAACATGCTTTGGCTTAACCGATAATGAAGGTTTGGTCCGCGGATTTTTGATAGGCGGCGCGGTATTGTTGGTGTGTGTTTTCTCAATTATAGGAACGATCGTGTTTTACGTAAAACGGTCGGAGAAAAAAAAGCGTGAGAAATTCGTAAAGATGGGATTAATGAAAGAAGGCGAAAAAACCTCCGAGCGGTGGCCGATATGACCGCACTTCCATTCCACCGCTTAGCCGCCTTTTCGGCGTTTTTTGCATTCTTCGTCCTTTTTGCCGGCGGGATGGTAACTTCAACGGGTTCGGGACTTGCCGTTCCGGACTGGCCCCTCTCTTATGGACAATGGATGCCCCCGATGGTCGGCGGCGTTTTGTACGAACACGGTCATCGAATGATCGCCTCGGTTGTTGCCGCTCTTACCTGTATTCTTGCGATGTGGGTGCATTGGAGTGATGAGCGCCGCTGGATGCGCCGTCTTTCCCTTGCCGCAGGCTTCGGTGTTCTTTTGCAGGCGGTATTGGGCGGCGTGACCGTTCTTTTCGGCCTTCCCCCCCAGGTTTCAGCCGCCCACGCGGTGTTAGGGCAGGGGTTGTTTTGCGGTCTCATCGCACTTGCCCAAGGGAGTTCTTCTTGGTATCAGCATACCTCTGAGGTCCCGGGAGGAACTCTTTGGAAGAAGGGAGCCCTGGCGGTAGGCGTTCTCTTTGTACAGCTTGCGCTTGGGGCTATTCTGCGCCACACGGGCTCAGGCCTCATGTGGCACCTGATGGGCGCTGTCGCGGCGTTCTGGGCCGTTTCCAGGATCGCCTATATCGGTCAGTCCGACGGCGGTCCGGCAATTCAGGGGCTCTCACTTGCCCTCATGCTCATGGTGCTGGCTCAATTGTTTTTGGGTGTCGGTGCTTTCTTTGGCCGGTCGGTACGTGCGATCGGGGCCTTGGCGCTTCTTCCCACGGCCCATCAGGCTTTAGGCGCCCTGATTCTGGGTGCGACGGTTTTATGGACGCTCCGTGCATATCGCGTAGGCGCCGTGGAGAAAGATTCTTGAAAGACTATTTGATTCTGACCAAGCCCCGTATAACGGTGTTTGTTGCGCTGACCGCTGTCGTCGGGTATCGACTCGCCGGGGGAACCGATGGGTGGGTTCTTTTTTGGACGGTCCTTGGAACCGCGCTTGCCTCGTCGTGTTCGGGGGCGTTGAACCAATACGTCGAGCGCGATGCTGACGCGCTTATGAATCGGACGAAGAACCGGCCTTTACCTACGGGACGTCTTAAGCCTGGGGAAGCCCTGCTTTTTGGGATTGCGTGCGGAGCGTGGGGCGTGGCGATGCTCGCTATGTTTGTGAATTCGTTAGCGGCGGTACTTGCCGCCGCGACCATTACGATCTACGTCGCCTTTTATACCCCGCTTAAGCGTGTGACGCCCCAAAGCACCTGGTTTGGTGCCATTTCCGGAGCGATTCCTCCGATGATCGGGTGGGCGGCCGCGACGGGGGAATTGGCGCTTGGGGCGTGGCTCTTATTCGCGATCCAGATGCTTTGGCAGATACCCCATTTCCTCGCTCTTTTTTGGCTTTATCGAGAGGACTATGCCCGTGCAGGGTTTAAACTCTTGCCCGTACTCGATCCCGAAGGGGGTGCTACGCGGGTCCAGATCGCGATTCATTCCTTCTCCCTATTGATCGCTTCAATGCTTCCAACCTACTTTGGGATTTCGGGTCTCGCCTACGGCTATGGTGCTTTACTCATCAGCAGCGCATTTCTCCTCGTGGGCCTGCGGGCAAGCTGGACCTTGGATGACAAGGACACCCGCCGATTATTTTTGTCGAGCCTCGCCTACCTCCCTGCCGTCTTCACCCTGATCCTGGTTGTTTGATGGA
>JBFIEP010000605.1:0-2181 GCA_041603335.1 Elusimicrobiota bacterium
CGTCGAAAAACAGGGCGGTGAAATCATCGCCTATCGAGTCGCGGAAAAGACGCACCGCCCATTTCTGGAAGGACTTGGACCCTCGGGGATCCTTCGCATATCACTTTCGACTCTTACTATTGACCAAAAGAAACATGTTAAGGAAGTCATTAGCAAAGACCCCAAAACAAAGAAAGAGATAAAACGAAAGGTCGAGTATTGGCAACACAAAGCAACGCTTCAAGGAAGTCTTCGCTTTTTCTCATATCCTGAGAGCAACACATTGGGAAATTCCTCGTTTATGGCATCCCATTCAGGTGAGGTGCAAGGGAAGAACGGCGGCGAAGCCAAACGCAAATGGGCGAAGAAAGCGTTGCCCAAGCTTCTGCAGAAAGCGGCACAGCAGGCGGTGAAAGGAATCGGCAGGACAACGGTCGTTACCCGTTCAAGATCCCTGTTTATAGACAAGGAAGACCCCCGCTCAAAGCAGGCGGCAAAACTTGCGCGTTCGGGACAATGGGAGGCTGCTTCCGCGTTGTGGATAGGCAGACTGGAATCGGAAAGGGGTAATTGGAGGGATCAAGCCAATCTCGCACTTGCATCCGAACGTGTCCGCCTTTACGGCGAAGCGAAACGCATTTACGATGAAGCTCGGCAGGCGGCCGGGCCCGATCCTGATGCCGCTAAAATCCCATGGGCCGAAATCCAAACGGATCTGGAAACCGTTTCCGGTTTAGGGATAGGACGGGCTCAAACCGCCCGCGATTGGTTCGCCGCCCCCATTGCCGTCCTGCCCTTTTCCGACCAGACGACAAGCGTGAAAGGACCGGAAATGATTCGGGGCATGATATGGCAGATGCTCTCTGAGAGCGGGTATACGATGATCCCGCTTGAGGATTCAGACCGCGCACTTCGAATGCATGGATACTCCCAGGGAGGTCAGCTTCGCAAAGGGAAACCAAAACTCTTTTCACGCTGGACGAAGGCTGCGCGAATTCTCTACGGAGATATCACGGAATTTAGAAATATCATGCTGGGTGTTTACGGGAAGCGCATCGTCGCCGGCTCCTTAAAAGTGTGGGACGCTAAAACGATGCGTTGGCTTTGGAAAGCAGACCGGCCTGTCGTCAACCAATCGGCAACCCTCAGTTCGGAGGCCGCCGCGAACAAAAGCCTCTCTAACCAAATCGGCCGGGCGTTTTTTGAGAATTGGATGGGCAAGCCGCTCGGACCCGAGAGCAAGGATTTTGTTCGGATTAATCTAGAGACCTTCCCCCTTCGGCCTCCGCGTAAGTGAAACCGCATGCCCATCCACGGCTGGTGCTTCATGCGGATCTCGATGCGTTTTTCGCCGCTGTTGAAGAGCGGGATAACCCGGATTTAAAGGGGAAGCCTGTTGTCATCGGTTCCGATCCCAAACAAGGCAATGCCCGCGGCATCGTAGCGACGGCAAACTATGCCGCCCGGAAGTTCGGCATAGGAAGCGCCATGCCTATCTCGACGGCCTATCGCCGTTGTCCCCATGCGGTTTTCATTCGACCTGACGGAAAGCGTTACCGGCTCGCGAGTAAGTCTGTCATGGCGATTTTAAAACCCGAAGCCGATATTTTCCAGCAGGTCGGGATTGATGAAGCGTATCTGGATGTCTCCAGCTTGAAGACTTTCGAAGCGGCCCGCGACAAGGCTTTCGAACTGCAGAAACGCGTCCTTGGGGAAACGGGACTTTCAATTTCATTCGGTGTAGGTCCGAATAAACTCATCGCTAAAATCGCTTCCGACCACCAAAAACCGGCCGGGATCACGGTAGTCATCCCCTCGCGTGTTCTGGAATTCCTTGATGGGAAACCGGTTCGTGCTCTGCGCGGTGTCGGCCCTAAGACCGCCGAGCAACTGGAATCGCTCGGATGCCGAACGGTGAAAGAGGTCCGGGCGGTGAGTGAATACCGGCTAGTTTCCTCCTTTGGAAAATTCGGTCATTTCCTTTACCGGGAAGCCCGCGGGGAAGATGATCGGCCGGTTGATCCGGAATGGGAAACAAAATCAATCGGCCGGGAGCGGACATTCGCAGAAGACACCGATGACTATGAGGAAGTCCAAAAGAAACTGTTCAAGAAGAATGCCAACATCACCACCTATGGTACCAACGATGAAAAAGGAACCGGTTTGGGGCTTTCCCTATGTAAGGAAATGGTGGAAAAGAAC
>JBFIEP010000606.1:0-2168 GCA_041603335.1 Elusimicrobiota bacterium
CTTCATTTGACCATGGGCCATCGCGATCCGCACACCGGGTAAAAGTTCGCTCAACCGCCCCACCACTTGCGGAAGCGAGCGAACCCGGTTGTGAACGTAAAACACCTGGCCCCCACGTGCGATTTCGGCTTCAATCACGCTCTTCACATGCTCTTCTTCATACTTGAGCACCTTGGTCACAATAGGCTGACGACCGGACGGAGCGCTTTGAATCAAGGAAATTTCCCGAAGCCCTGAGAGACCTTGATGGAGCGTGCGCGGGATGGGGGTTGCAGAAAGAGTCAGGCAGTCGATCTGGGACTTCAGCTTTTTCACCGTTTCTTTATGTTCGACCCCGAAACGATGCTCCTCATCGGTAATGACGAGTCCCAAATTCTTAAACACAACGTCCTTCGATAATAGCCGGTGCGTTCCAACAATGACATCAACCTTCCCTGCGGCTAAATCTGCGAGCACTTCCTTTTGCTGCTTCGCTGTTTGAAACCGCGACAACATCGCGACGCGAACAGGATACTCCGCGAACCGCTGAGAAAAAGTCCTGGTATGCTGATCGGCGAGAATTGTCGTCGGGACCAGGACAGCCGCCTGCTTGAGACCTGAAACGCATTTCAAGGCAGCGCGCATCGCGACCTCGGTTTTCCCGAAACCCACATCCCCCACCACAAGACGGTCCATCGGGTGAGGATCTTCCATGTCTGCCTTTACCGCAACAATGGCCTTTCTCTGATCCGGCGTTTCTTCAAATGGAAAGGATTCCGCAAATTCATGCTCCATGTGGGAGTCGGGTGGAAATGCGTGGCCCGGCCGCGCCTTACGGGCGGCGGCGGCCTTGATCAATTGCTCTGCCAACTTCCGGACGCCTTCCCGAACACGGCCCTTGACCTGCTCCCAGGTTCGCGTATCCAGTGACGACAAGCGGCCCCGCTGCCCATCGGAAGCCCCGTACTTTTGAACCTTTTTAAAGTCTTCCATCGGAACGAATAAACTGTCGCCGCCGCGAAACTCCAGCTTCAAGCAATCAAAAACACCGGAGGAATCTCCCTGCGCCTCGGCTCGTGCGCCCCCGGAAACGGTAACGGCTTGGAGACTGTGATACCGTGCGATACCGAAATCCTCGTGAACAACCAAGTCCCCCTTGTTAAGCTCGCGCCACCGGACACGCACCGCACCGTCCACAACGGGCTTTAAACGGCGGGCGCGGCGATAGGAACGGCCGAAAATCTCGGCAGACGTCGCCACCCCGATTCCATGTTCTTTGTGCATAAACCCATGGCGCAGGGGTCCTATCCGGAATTCGATTTTCGCTGCACTAAGCCGTTCCTCAAATAATTCCTGTATGCGCTCACACTCACCTGAATTAAGCGCGAACAAAACAACACGCAATCCATGCTCCGCCCATGCATTGAGCATTTTTGCCGTTTGGTCTAGATCCAACGCGGACGGGATTCCGGCGGCGGCGCCGAACTCGACGGCATCTTCGCCGCCAGGAGAAACGGTCCAAGCCGCTAACGGCGAGCCGGGGAGTTCGGCTCCCATTTCGCAAAGCCACACAGCGCCGGCGGATAAACGATCCGCGAGGGTCGCCTCCATTGTTTTTTCAAACGCGGGGACAACGATCGCTTCCCTTAATATTTCAGGATGGGTCGCTTGAGTCGATGCGTCAAACTCCTTCAAACTAAGAATCGCATCCTCGTCATATAGGATTCGTATCGGGCGGGCGGGCTCAAACGGATAAAAGTCGAGAACCGCTCCCCGCGCGGCGTATTCACCCGGACTCTCGACGAAATCTACGCGCTGATACCCGAGCTTGTCGAGTCCTTCCAGCAGGCGGCCCCGGGGACTGTTTCCTCCCGGCCGGAGGACAATCCTTCGCTTCTCGTACTCCTCCCCCGAAGGGGCAGACAATGACAACGCCGCTTCAGTCGCCAACACCACATCGACGCCCGAATGCAATCGCTCAAAAGATGCGAGACGCGTCTGCGAATCGTCTCCAAAAAAAGCAACCCGTGGAATTAATTTTCCAACAACCGGAGCTAAGGATTGGAGTGCATCGGCCACATCTTCGAGCGCCTCTTCGGTCTCGCGAACAATAACAAGCGGTGCTTTGGACTTCTCAAACGATTTGAGGAGGGCAGCAGGAACACGTCCTTCCAAAATGGAGAGGCCGA
>JBFIEP010000607.1:0-2158 GCA_041603335.1 Elusimicrobiota bacterium
TGTGAGCGCCGGATTGATTATCGGCTTTGACGGAGAAAAAAGCGGGGCGGGACAGGCGATTGTCGAAACCGTCGAAGCCGCCGATATTGTGATGGGTATGTTCGGATTGCTTACGTCTGTCCCGAACACGCAGCTCGAGCGGCGCTTGCGGTCCGAGGGGAGGCTTCTTACTCAGGATGGCGGGTTCCGGCAAAAAGCCGGCGAGGATGATCAACTGACCTTCGGATTGAACTTCGTCCCCACCCGTCCGCGCGCGGAAGTTCTGCGTGAATTTAGAGATGCATTGCGGGTTATGTATGACCGCAAGCGCTACTTCGCGCGGTCGCGTCGCTTTCTGGTTCGTCACGATCCCACACTGCGGTACCGAAGTACGCTAGGGGCCTTGCCCGGACAATTGGCGGCGTTAGCGCGCATGAGTGCGATGGTCGTTCCCCGCATCGACCTTTGGGGAGAGTTTCTCCTCACTGCGGCGGCAGGACTCGCGCATGGTATGGCAGGGCTCAATCTTGCGATGATTTATTCAGCCTCCTATCTGCATTTCGAAAAGCAAACGAAGTATGTTTCCGAACATCTCGATGTTCAAATCGCGGAGACAGATAGGGTCGGAGAAGACGCGTATCATGATGCGCGCCGTATTGAGGAGAATGCCGCCGCATGATATTGGATGAGCCCATCGTGATGGCGACCGATTATCTTCTCGCAGCGGCGATGGTCGTTATGGGGACCCGGCTCGAATCAAAAAAGGAACGAATTCTATTCTTTGCCGCAGCCCTGACAGCCTTGATCGGAGGAACGCGTCATGGTTTTAGCTCAACGATCCCCCCTCTGCCGCTTGAAGTCGGTTGGAGAATCGGACTCGCTTCCTTCGGTATCTCCAGTTGGGCGTTGGCGACCTATGTCATGCCGATCCGTTTCCATATTTTTTTCTCGATTAAGCTTGGCCTCTATTTGATCGGTTTGTGTTTTATCGGGATATTCGAATACGCGATCGGCAACTACGCTTTTGATGTCACCGTCGCAACGTTGGTCGTTCTTTTTCGCAAGCCCCGAAATTGGGTGTTTCTAGTCGGAACGGCATTCACCGCCTTAGGGGCGGTCTTCCTGCGGTCCCCTTGGAAATTGGGACCCCTGCCGCCTGCGAGCCTGTTTCATTTAACCGAGTTGGCAGGGTGTTATTGTTGGTATCGGGCGATGAAGACGGGTGATTTGGGTCCCTTGACATCCTCGACGGAGGAGGGTATATCTCAAGCATGAGCGGTTATCCGACCGATCGGCGGTTTCGTGCGCTGCTAGTTGTTCCCCGGTTTCGCCAACATAGCTTTTATAACGCAAAGGAGACATGCCGCATTGCGGGGCGTAAGTACACGTCCATGCAGTTGGGGCTTCTCACCGTTGCCGCGCTGCTCCCCCAGGAGTGGGAATTTAAATACGTAGATATGAATGCCTATGATCTCGATGAAACCCTCATCGACTGGGCGGATCTCGTTTTGACCGGCGGAATGATTACGCAGCAGCCGGAAATGAATTGGGTGATTGAGCGGGCACACGCACACAACACACCCGCAGTCGTCGGAGGACCCGATCCAACGAACCGGCCGGAACTTTATGCGGATGCCGATTGGCAGGTTTTAGATGAAGGCGAATTGACAATCCCCCCTTTCGTCGAAGCCCTTAAGCGCGGCGAGAAGGGCGGTCAATTCCGCGCGCGCGGCGAACGTCCTGATCTATTGACGGTGCCGCCGCCGCGGTTCGATCTCGTCGATCCCGGGGATTATCTCTACGCGGCGATTCAATATTCCCGCGGATGTCCGTTTTCATGCGAGTTCTGCGATATCATCGAACTTTACGGGCAGAAATCAAGGGTCAAATCACCGAAGCAATTTTGTGATGAACTCCAGCTTCTCTATGACTCCGGCCACCGGGGCCATGTTGGGATTGTCGATGACAATCTGATCGGCAACAAGAAAGATGTCAAAGAGATGCTGCGGTATCTAATCAATTGGCAGGAGGAACGCGGGTGGCCGTTTTATTTCTCCACCCAGTTGACGCTGACGCTTGCCCATGATGATGAACTGTTGGAATTGCTGGCGGAGTCGGAATTTCGCACCGTTTATATCGGGATTGAATCGCCTGATCCGGATGTACTCGCTGTCACCAA
>JBFIEP010000608.1:0-2158 GCA_041603335.1 Elusimicrobiota bacterium
AGGTACGCGTCGCCGACCCGGAGTCCGATACCGAAGAAGCCGCCCTGCTGGATGTTTTGAAATCCCACAACATGAAGGAAGAGCAGATCCTCTACCCGATGATCGACGATTCTTTAGATGAGGCAGGAGTTAAAGCGGTTAAGGAGGCGATGGATGCCGTGCCGGAAGAGCGGTACGCCGTCTGCTGCGGAGGTGAAGGGCATGCCCACTAAGGACAAAGACCTCTTGGCAAGCCGGATCATGAGCGCCGATCATGAGCGCCTCGAGGATTTACTCCGGAAGGTCGAAGAGTCAGGCCACGAGCCGGGTGTTCTATACGACAAGTTCAGGGCAGGACTGCTTCGGCATATGTGGATCGAGGAGCACCTGATGATTCCGCCCGCTTTAAAAACTAAGGAGGGAGCTAGAAAGCATGCCGACTTTGCCCGGCTCAAACTCGATCACGGAGCTTTAACGGCTTTGCTTGTTCCCGTACCATCTGCCGGGATATTCGCAGCCATTCGCGGAATCGTAGAGCCCCATAATCGATTAGAAGAAGATTCCGGTGGTCTCTATGAAATCTGTGATGCTGCATCCGGGGAAGAATTCGTTGAGAAAATGAAATCCGCTCCTGCAATCCCGCTGCGAGCCTGCGACGACCGGCCTACGGCACTCGCCGCTTGCCGGCGGGCGCTCAAACGTGCCGGGTACGACGCCAAGCGTTGGCTGGGCGGGGAGGTTCAATCCAATGGCTAAATCTGAGAAGAAAGACCCGACGAAAGTTTTGAGGTTGACCGAACTGGCGGAATATCAAAAAGCGTCTATCGTCAGCCGGAGCGTTGCGAAGGGAGGCAAAGCTTCCGTGACGGTGTTTGCCTTTGACGAAGGCGAATCTCTCGATCCTCACTCGGCGCCGTTTGAAGCGCTGATACAGGTATTAGAGGGAACTGCGAACGTAGACTTGTCGGGAAAATCCTACGAGGTCTCGGAAGGCGAATCCCTGTTGATGCCGGCGAATGCGCCGCATGCCGTCAAAGCGAAGAAACGATTCAAAATGCTCTTAACACTGCTGCCCGGATCGAAAAAAATATAAGGAGGAAAAATACAAAGTTGCTCCCACAGCTCGACGAGTACGAACTCCTGCATCAGTCGGATTCAGGGGATGGCTCTTAATAATCAACTCGATGCGGCAAGGGCAGAAATGTTGCTGAACGCTTAAATATGAATACGATGAAAAGCGAACAAATCGAGAGTCTCCGCAATATGCGAATTGGCATTTCGCTTGCACTGGCAACCTTTGTTTTTGGATTTGGCTTGGGGGGACTATTTGGAGCTGCGGAAGACACTATTAAGTCTTCTTTGCGTACCTCAGCAGATAATGTGATGGAATCGGTATACAAAGGGGACCAAGCTAAGGCCAATAATACAGTTTCAAAATCATGGTCTTATTATAAACGCGCCCATATGCATGCCGGCGGCATGGGAGCGGCTGCCTTGAGCCTGATGCTGTTACTTGCCCTGCTTCCAGTCCGTGAGATATTTAAGGTATCCGTCTCGACTCTTTTGGGGATTGGCGCTGTTGGTTACCCTGTTTTTTGGTTATTGGCTGCAATACGTGCCCCGTCGCTGGGGGGCACCCATGCGGCAAAGGAATCTTTGGCCATTCTGGCAATTCCCTCAGCAGGATGTTTCATTTTAGGTGCAATCCTAACTCTTGCCCTTTTTCTTCAATTTGCGTTCCAAAAAAACATTCCGCCTAAAAACTAGTTCGCGCGTCCAACCGCCGGTCAAAATGTTCGAACAGAAAAAAGCCCTCTGAATCAGAGGGCTTTTTCTATGTGCGTTCAAAATGGCTCCGAAAGCTGGTGTAGAATCCGAACTTTCGTATATTTATCCTTTTTCTCATTGACAAGGGTTATCTTTTATGATAACCTTTGATTAAGTGAAACGCGAGAACTCCTATCCCGGCCCAGATGACATCCTCTATCACCGAGGAAAGTTTTTCCTAGTCGAGTGGTACTTTGATGAAAAGGGAAGCTTGCCGGGACTGGAGTATTATCAGAATGTACTTTCTAAGGATGAGCGTGAGCGATTGGACCACATTGTGGTCCGAATCGCTGATACGGCACCGGGAATCATTCACCCTAAGGCTATTTATAACATTGAAGATAAGCGGAAC
>JBFIEP010000609.1:0-2154 GCA_041603335.1 Elusimicrobiota bacterium
ATTGGAAGGCACAAAGCGCTCCTGTCCTGACATTACCGAGACGGATTTAAGACCAAAGGGCCCTCCCATACCGACGAAGAATCGAGTATTCTGTCGTTAATGGTACTGATCCCCGTCTATTTAACCGCACTCCTCGCCGCCTCGCCCGTTTCCGCGCAGGTGCCCAACATTGACTGGGATGGGAACGCGATGCGGAGCCTCACATCGGGATTGTCCCTCTCCCGCGCCCGCCCGGTGGTCAACGCGACGCCTTCTCCTTCTGGACGACGGGATCTGCCCGAGTCCCCCCGCCGTCACTACCGGCAGATTTCAGGTCCTGGAGGAGGAACCCTTCTGGAACCCGCCCCCCTTTACGATGAAACCGGTCGCCGGGCGATGTATCAGCCGAATATGTCGGTAGGCGTGGTTCGGCAGGGAAATGTCATCGAATGGTATCCGGTCAAATACGGCTATTACGCCGACTCTGAGGGACGACTCGTAAAAGGACAGCATGTCACCTTTAATCGGCACGGCGGCACCTATTTTTCCGTCCCATGGGCGGATCTCCCGCTCCCGCTGATCGGCGGCACCTACCTCGTTCCTAACGGTGTCGGGGTGCACCCCTACGGTGTCGGCGATAACCCGGTTTTCCACCCCTATGTGGGAACGGTGCCGCTCAAGCGGGAGGAGCGCACCGGAAAAGAAGCACCCCCTCCCGTCCTTCCCAAACGCCGCCGAAATCGGGATGTTCAGTACGGCTTCTAACTCAAACTCTTAAGAAAAGCGCGCCTTTGTCATACGCTCTAAACTGCTCTCTTTGTGGTGGCGCTCGTCCAGTCCGATGCTTCGGAATAGGTCCGCAAGAGTTTCGTAATCACCGTAGTCTTCGGTGAAGTCACTTTCAAAAGGAATGTCTTCGAGGTCGGGATTCGCCGCGACATACTCCATATATTCATGCTCGGCGTGGTCTTCGAAGTCCGCGTTCATCCAGTAACTGAGGGCCGGGTTGATTACATACAGCAGCCAACTGATGTGGTAGTAGGTAAAGGCGATAATCTGGGGAGCGACGCGATGGAGAAGCCAGTTTTGTTTGACGGCCCGTTTGTGGATCAGCTCCTCTAAAATCAAGAGATGCCATTGTTCGTTATCCTGCTGCTCTCGGGATTCCTTTACGAATTCGAAAATCCGCCGCGCAAAACCCGGTTCGCTGTAGGTGTGGGTCATGGCGATATAGGCAACATGCTCCCAAGATTGATAGGGGACACGCGCGATCACTTCGAGAACCTTAAATTTCGCCAAGGTTTTCTTTCGTCCGTAAATGAGGTCCATCGTAATAAAAAGAATTTTGGCGAGAAGACCGTATTTCCTTCGGGGTGAGTTGAGCGTTCTTTCCTGCTCTTCTTTTAGAACTTCATGGGATATTGTTATGGGGGGCATGGCATCTTTGACGCAACAAACATGCCTTTCCCTTACCTCCCGATCCCTTTCCGTACCATTTTGCCCCATCCCTTTCGTCCGAGCAGATAATCGAAAATGCCCCAGCACCGAAGCAGGGCATTGAATTGGCGGTATCCGAAGTTTTCGATGAAGGCGAGCCACGGGAGGCGCAGTAACTCGCTCCAACGTTGATAGCGGCGAACCGAAATTTCCGAAAGAACGATAGCGAAAAGCGACAGACTCATTCCCAGTAAGACGGTCACGAAAAAGAACGCAACGAGGAAAAGCGGGTCCAGCACACCGGACCACCATCCGGCAAGGACGAGCGCGTAGCCCGAGAATTCGAGAAGAGAGCCCCATCCCTCAAGAAAATATAGAAACGGATAGGCGAAACACCCCAGCCAACCGCGGCTCGGGCGGAAGAACTGAAAGAGCCGCGGGGTCAGCACCTCCATCAGGCCGCGTTGCCAGCGGCGCCGTTGGGCAACCAAGATGCTCAGCGATTCCGGTACTTCGGTCCAGCACACCGGGTCACCAATAAAAATCACGCGGTAATCCTCGCGGGTCTCGAGGCAATGATCGTGAATCCGGGCGATAATGTCCATATCCTCACCGATAGTTTCCCGGTGGTAGCCGCCGATGGCGACCGCTGTCGTTTTTTTAAAGAAGCCGAACGCGCCCGAAATGATCGGACAGGCATTGATCCGCGCGAGCCCGATGCGTCCCACGAGGAAAGCC
>JBFIEP010000610.1:0-2150 GCA_041603335.1 Elusimicrobiota bacterium
AATCTTCTTTATTGGCTGACGTCGGTAAAGACCCCACGGAGGCCGGATGGGCGAGCGTCAAATTTTCACTCGCAAGCGCGGCGGCGGCATACTGCGGAATCATATATCCCGATTCCAGTCCCGGTGTCTGCACGAGAAACTGGGTGAGTCCCGGATGGGGTGCACAGACAACCTGGAACATTCTGCGTTCCGATATCCCGCCGAGTGCCGTCGTCACTGTCGAGGCATGGTCGAAAGCAAACGCGATCGGCTGACCATGGAAATTCCCCCCCGACAACAGATCACGGCCGTCGACAATCGGATTGTCGGTAACACTTCTCATTTCGGTTTCCACGACATTGACGGCATGTTCAAGCGCATCAAGCACAGCCCCATGGACCTGGGGAACGCAGCGAAAACTGTAGGAATCCTGGACACGCTCGTCGTCTTCGATATGAGCGAGACGGATTTCGCTTCCCCGCAAAAGCTTGCGCATCACTGCGGCCGTCTTAACCTGCCCCGGATGCGGCTTCAGCGCCGAGATGCGGGCGTCGTAGGGAACCGGAGTCCCCATAATCGCCTCGAGTCCCATTGCCGCCGCGAAATTCGCCGACTCAAGGACCCTTAGCGCACGGACAAGGGACAAGCCGCCGACCGACTGCATCGCCTGCGTGCCATTGGTAAGGGAAAGGGCTTCTTTCGCCTCAAGCACGATCGGCTTAAGTCCCGCCGCTGAAAACGCCTTCGCCGTCGAAAGTGTTTTTCCTTTATAGGTGCAGTGTCCTTCACCGACGATCGCCAGAGCCATATGCGCCATGGGAGCCAGATCGCCGCTGGCGCCGACCGAACCCCGGCCCGGGACAACGGGCAGCACGCCGGAATTGAGCATGCGAATAATCAGCTGAACAACTTCCACGCGAATTCCGGAATGGCCCAGGGAAAATTCATTCGCCCGTAAAAACAGGAGCCCGCGCGTTTCGGCTTCGTCCAGCGGAGAGTCGAGTCCGCTTGCATGCGAACGCACGTAGTTAAGCTGAAGCTGCCTTATCGCGTCAGCGGATATTCGAACGGAGGCTTGCTCCCCGAATCCCGTATTGACCCCGTAAATCGCCGCGCCGGAAGCCTTGGCACGCAGGACTGAACGGCGCGCCCTGAGAATCCGTTCCTTCGCCGCGTGGGGCAGCTGGACGCGCCGGCCGCCCTCAGCGACCTCGACAAGATCCTTGAGACGTGCCCGGGAACCCAGTTTAAACGCGGGCATAATTTATAGATCTACCAATTCCCCAAGTGTCGTTGTGCCGCGCATCGAGAACTCCTTTAGGAAGTACCGGAATATCTGCTCGAGGATAGCTACATCAGCACCGGCTCGATGCCAACCCTTAACTTCCACATCGAGAGCTTCTGCAATTGTCCCCATATTATTTCGCTCAAACGAGAAATGGCGGCGCGCTAGTTTAAGCGTGCACAGAACCGGAATTTCAGGGAAGTCGCCCCCAGCCCGCGCAAACTCCGCCCGCATAAAGGATTCATCGAAAGGAGCGTTGTGGGCCACCATCACAGTACCTTTAAGAACTTCCGTGACACGTGGAGCTATATCCCGAAAGGTACGCTTTCCCGCCACCATCCCGTCGCTAATGCCATGAACTCCGAAGGCTCCTGATTCAATAGGGACCTGCGGGTTAATCAGTTCCTGAAACTTTTGAACGATTTCACCACCCTTCACTTGAAGGATCGCTAATTCACATACGCGGCCACCGCGAGAGGAGGAAAGCCCCGTCGTCTCCGTATCGAGGAAGGAAAAAGTCACGTCCTCGATTAACGTAGAAGCTTCAGCCCCAAGCGCAAGAGAAGGTTTAACTTTCGGGGCTTTGGCCTTTTTCTTTTTCTTTCCGAGTGCGGCTCCGCGTAATACGTTGGTCACGGGCGCTCTACTGCAATAGCCACGGCCTCACCGCCGCCGAGACATATCGCAGCGACACCTTTCTTCAATCCGCGCTTGGCAAGCGCGTGAACAAGCGTCGCGACGATTCGGGCTCCGCTGGCTCCAATCGGGTGTCCGAGGGCAACGGCTCCGCCGTTGATGTTGACCTTCTCGAGATCAAGCCCCACTTCCTGGGCGACCGCGAGTGAAACAACCGAAAACGCCTCATTGATCTCGTAGGCGTCGACCT
>JBFIEP010000611.1:0-2149 GCA_041603335.1 Elusimicrobiota bacterium
AGGCGGCCGAGCTGGATCCCGCGCGGTTTGAGAAAGTCCTTCGCGATGCTCTTGCGGGAATCCGTATTTTTGATCCCAATGCCCAGGATAGCCGCCGTCTGATGGATGCGATGACCTCAATTCCTTCGGATGGCCGCATGAGCCGCCCCCCGCTCGTTCTCATGGGTTTGCTGCTGATCGGCCTGTCCGCATCGGCGCTGCTGGCAGCCTGGGCTTGGCGTCGATTGCGGTCCGAGGAGGGGCCGATGATTCCGGTTGCCGGAGTTCCCATCGCGGCACCGGAACCTGCCGCGCCTGCGGCAAATGATAAATCCGATTTATTGGCTGGAAAATACGAACTCAGACGGACGATTGGGCACGGGGCGTGGGGAAGCGTTTGGGAGGCCTTCGATACGACTCTAAACCGCGCCGTTGCGGTGAAGCATATCGAATCGGCCAAAGGAAAAGAGGGTGAGGAGGCTCCCCAGTTCCATATGAAAGAGGCCCGCACGCTGGCATCGATGCAGCACCCGAATATTGTCGATATCTATGAGGTATTGGAATTGCCGGAGGGCATATTCCTGGTTTTTGAAATGCTTGAGGGAAAAACGGTACAGCAGATTTTAGCGGAGAAAAAACGTCTCGCTCCAACAGAAGTGAGGGATATTCTGGGTGCCGTGAGTTCGGCGCTTATGACCGCGCATGCCAACCGCATCATCCACCGCGACCTGAAGCCCGCCAATATTATGGTGACGTCGATGGGACATGTGAAGGTAATGGATTTTGGAATTGCGAGGGCCATCGGGGATGATGTCGAGTCGGGGACCGGCCCATCCGGTTCCGATGTGTCGTCCTTGACCGCTCAAACATCCCATCTGGTCGGGACTCCCGGATATCGCCCGCCCGAAGCATCCCAGGGAGTGGTGAGTGCGTCATTTGATATTTATTCGCTTGGGGTTTGCGCGTTTGAGATGCTTGTCGGCAGACGCCCTTTCTCCATCGAGTCTGAAACGACTTCTCAGCAGGCGGCGCAGGCGCTTCGTGCCGCCGTTGGGGGTCTATCCCCCGAGGCCGAAGCGATATTTGTGCGACTGATCGAATCGGATTATCGGAAACGCATTGCCACGGTCCCGGAATTTGTTCAGTTCCTTAATTTTCTGGATATCCCTTCCGGGGCAAATACAATCGTTTAACCTCCTCCCATGGGCATCCCCGTAGATAACCCTCCGTTCTTTTACCTTGGGTTGGTTATGGTAGCGTTTGCCGCTTCGGGATTATTAGCGGAATGGGCATGGCGCCGCTTGAATTCTGAGGAGGACCCCGAACCAGAGTCTGCAGAGGTTCCCGTTTCGGTACCCGAATCGGCCCGGGGTAAACCCCAGCTGTTGATCGGAAAGTATCAGCTCTCACAAATGATTGGACGCGGCGGATGGGGACAGGTTTGGGAAGGGGTCGATACCACGTTAAACCGTCCTGTTGCGATCAAGCATATGGAAAATCCCAGCGAGGACGACAGCGATCTTTCTCCCATATTCCATATGAAAGAAGCACGCACGCTTGCTAAGTTGAAGCATCCGAATATTGTCGATATCTATGACATCGTTGAATCGCCGGAGGGCATCTACCTTGTTTTCGAGATGCTTAAGGGTAAGACGGTGCAGCAGGTTCTCGCGGAACGAAAACGTCTCCCACCGAAGGAGGTGAAGAATATTTTGGGTGCGGTCAGTTCCGCCCTTAAGACCGCGCATGCTAATCGCATCGTGCACCGCGATCTCAAACCGGCCAATATCATGGTGACCGCATCGGGCCATGTTAAGGTGATGGATTTTGGAATTGCCCGTGTGATCGATGAGGAGGATGGCAAAAAGGGCGCTTCGCGGCTTCCCGGCCAAGCCCCCCTTTCCGCCAGAACGTCCCATCTCGTCGGGACTCCCGAATACCGTCCTCCTGAAGCTTCTGAGGGAGTGGTCAGCGCAGCGTTTGACCTCTATTCGCTCGGCATTTGTACGTTCGAAATGCTGGTGGGACGTCTCCCTTTTTCCATAGAAGGCGAGGTGACTCCCCGAGACGCGGGTGAAGCGCTTCGCAATGCGGTCCCCGGATTTTCGCCTGACGCCGAGGCGGTATTTGTCCGATTGTTGGAGCCGGATTACGAGCGCCGGGTCTCATC
>JBFIEP010000612.1:0-2148 GCA_041603335.1 Elusimicrobiota bacterium
CGCCCCGTCGGCCGCCGCCGCGGCGTTTATTTCCACCGCCCCTATTTCCCCGGCGCTGTTGCTGTCTCTGTTGGGGGCGTTGCTTCATCTCCCGCTGCGGCTGACGTTGCTGTTTTTGGCGTCCCTGCTGTTTCCGAGGTTCTTGCTGCCGGCGTCCCTGCTGCTTATGCTGCTGCTGGCGTCCTTGCTGCTTATGCTGCTGTTTCCCTTGCTGCTTATGCTGCTCCTGTCGCCCTTGCTGCCTGCGTTCCTGCTGTCGCCCTTGCTGCTTACGCTGCTGCTGCTGTCGCCCTTGCTGCTTACGCTGCTCCTGTCGCCCTTGCTGCTTACGCTGCTGCTGCTGCTGTCGCCCTTGCTGTTTACGCTCCTGCTGTCGGCGCTGTTGGGGTTGCTGCCTTTGCTGCCTGCGTTTCTGATTTTGGCCGCGCTGCTGCTGCGGACGCTCTTTGCGGCCCATCTGCCGCTTTTCACGGCGTTGGCGAAGCTTTTCCTGCCATTTCCCCGGGGGACGAACTATCTTTTCCTTGCGCCATTGCTCTCGCCGCTTCGGCGTCATTTCCTTCCAGTTCTTTTTGAAATGCTGCTGGCGACGATTTAACCGTTTAATATCCTGCGAGTGCTTCGCGAGTTTTTCGAGCTTCTTCAGTTTGAAGGGCTTCTTTTTCATCCGTTGGGCTTCAAACCGGATTTCTGTTTTAGGGGTAACAACGATTTCCTTTGCCTCGGGTTCTCTCCGATCGGTAACTGCTATTTTCCCTTCATCAAAAACCCCGATGTCGGTAACACCGTCTTCCTGAACTTCCACGGCAAATTCGGTTCCCCGTACCGCGGCGACGGCGGTTGGCGTGCGTACACGCATTCGATAGCCTTCACGCTTCGACCAATTGAGTTTCGCGACGAGTGTCCCAAGCGCCATTTCAAAAATTGAATCCGTTTTCTTAATACTGCCGATGGTAAGCCGCGAGCCGGGTCCGAAGGTCATGACGCTGTCTGCGGCAAAGGCAATCTCCAGACTTCCTTCGGGGGGGACTTCAATTTGATCGCCTCCTTGAAGGGGGGCATCGACAGACAGCAGGGAATCTACCCCGTCTGCTGTCGTGACAACCACCTCTCCGGTGACATCGGTCGCACGGACATCCCAGTTCTCATCCTCGGGGGGGGGAATTTCCTTCTCTAAGGGGGCGGGGATATCCGCGACTAGCGGAGGTTTTTCGGGTTTAGGAGCCCCTTTGTAGCTGTGCAGTATAAAGGCCGCGGCAGCGAGGACGGGTGCGGCAGCAAAAACCCATTTAAAGCGCATGCCCGGGCGATGGGGATGGATGGTTTCGTGAATAGCGGCACGCTGCTGGGCCCATTTTGCAGGTGTGCGGGACGGGGTGGTCGCTTTCGCGATTTTATCCCAAAAAGGTTTATCGTCTTGTTCGCTCATACCAACGGCCCCAGGTTTTGACGTGCCTGATGGAGATGTGCCTTGACGGTCCCTTCGGCGATATCCATCGCGGCGGCGACTTCTTTTACGCTCATGCCGTTGGCCCGCAGAAGGATTGCCGTCCTCTGTTGGAGGGGAAGTTCCGCGATGGCGCGTCGGATCGCGCCATCCATCTCGCTTCGAATCGCGACCCCTTCAGGGTCTGCGTCCGTTCCGGTGTCTTGAATTGAATCAATCCACGACTGTTGGGTCTCTGACAGAGGGGCATCCAAGCGGACCCAACGCCGAAGCCGGCTCCAGCGAAGTGCGGAACGTGCTTTATTGAGGGTGATCCGGCACATCCAATTTTTGAAATTGGAATCACCCCTGAATTTAGGGAGGGCGCGCCAGGCGGAAACAAACGCCTCTTGTACGATATCTTCGCTTTTAGCTTCATCGTGCGTCATCCCGAACGCGAGAGCCGTGAGTAGGCGCTGATGCCTCTCCATAAGGTTCCCGAAGGCCGCTTCATCTCCCAAGACCGCTTGGGAAACAAGTTGAGCATCAGGATCAATTTGCCTTATCTCGTCGTTCAAGACCGTCTATCCATATAGACGCAGATTTAGGGAATAGGTTTATCCGCCCCTCTTAGGATATAAGGGAAATACGTGGAAAAATCAAGATAATGTGGGTTACGGCGAGAGGATGTCCGCGCTAACGAGAACGTCGGTCAGGCGGAG
>JBFIEP010000613.1:0-2139 GCA_041603335.1 Elusimicrobiota bacterium
AAAGGGCTAACGCTCCATTAAGCGTGCCGGCATTATTCTTGTCGTTAAAATGCGACATTGCGACCCGAAGATACGCGAGCGGCAATTGCTCGGAGGAAGGGTATTTATCGATGATCCGCTGATACTGGGAAACAGCCTCACCGTACTTTTGCGCCCGGAACAATGTATCGCCGATCTGGTATTCCGCTTTCGATGTTTCCTTTGCCGTCGGGTGGTTGTCGCGGAGCTTGGTCCACGCCTCGATTGCCTGGGTGTAATAACGCAGATGGTAGAGGGCCATGCCCTGCTGATACAGCGCACGGGGAGTTTCCTTCGCATCCGGGTTTGCGGCGGCGAATTTTTCATACAGCTGGAACGCATCCTCATACGCTTTCTGGTTGTACAGCGAATCGGCGATTCCGAGGGAATTGCCGCCCGAGAACGTAAACGAGGACTTTACCATCGACATCATATCCTGCAGTTTCCGCCGCTCCTCGAGGGAACGCTGATCCTCTCCCGCGATCTGATAGGCCCACGCAAGCCCGTCCTGAGCGTAAAACGCCGCCTGGTCATTGGGGTACACTTTAAGGACCATTTCGTAAATCGCTTTCGCCTCATCAACACGGTTCATCCGTATATAGGCTTCTGCCGCATAAAGATAGCTAAGGGGACGCCACTTTGATTGGGACGGAGGCAGATGACGGAAGATGAACTGGTAAGACGTCAGGATCGCGTTATAGCGTTTGAGATCATATTGGGTCTGAAGAATCGAAAAAAGCGCCTGTTCCGCCACATCCGACGTCGGAGCAAGATCGATAATGCGCTGGAATGAAGTGACGGCATCATCATAACGCTTGGAGGCAAGCAGCGAGTTCGCTAAAACGATGTAGACGTTTTTCGCGAGAGAGTTCGCAGGGTACAGCGAGAGAAAGTTGCGGCACGTCTGCGCGGATTGCGAATAATCCGACACGTTATACTGCGTCCACGCCAGCTTGTAATGGGCCAAGGGCGAAATGCGGATTGTTTCGGGGTATTGCGTAATGACCTTCGTGTAGGCGAAAAGAGCCTCACGGTACTGATCCGCAACAAGATAGGATTCCGCTATAAAATACTGCGCCAGGGGAGCGAAGAAGTCGCGGGGGTATCGATCAATCACCGATTGGAAATGCGCGCGGGCTTCAACATAATTGCCTTTCTGAAAATACGCCGAGCCGATTCGAAAAAGCGCCGAAACGCGAAGCGGTGAACGCGGATACTTCGCCGAGAAACGTCTGTATTTAGTGATCGCACCGTCAAAATCCTTCGCGAGAAAAAACGAGTCTCCGATAAAAAATTCGGTCTCTTCGATAAGAACGGAATCCGGATAGGCACGGACCAGGTTTTGGAATGCCGCCGCCGCTAAATACGAACGTTTCGACAGCAGATAGGTTTTCCCGAGATAAAATTGCGCTTCGGGGGTCTTCACGCGTTTGAGCGCGCGCTCGGCGTTCGCATAGTCTCCCTTATGCAGACTGATAATACCCTGCACATAAAGAACATCGGGAAGCTTCAGGAAATGCGGATATGTCTCCCCGAGGAGAAATAAATTCGCTTCGGCTTGGGAGAATTGCTCAAGTGCCAGATTTGCAAAGATAACACCCATCCACGCTTCCGGCACGATATACGATTTTCGATGATCCTCTTCGACCTCACGCCAAGCCTCGATCGCTTTGCCCCATTCCTTTGAGTTGTAATACACCTCACCCAGACGGTATTGCGCCGAACCCAGCAAGCCGGACTCCCGTTTGCGGTAATTACGCAGCACCGCGGAGAAAGCGCTTTCCGCCTGCTTCAGAGCGGCAATCGCCGCGGTGTTTTTAGGGGCCAACAAACGCGCCGTATCGTTTTTCTTCGATTCCGCTTCCTTCTTCAGAATTTTGAGAGCCTGGGACATGTAGCCTTCACCCACCATGAATTGGGCATCGGGCGCTTTAGGGCTGTCACTATGATTTCGAATGAAGCGTTCAAAGGATTCGATGGAAGCCATTTTGGATCGGCTCGATTCCTGATAAAGTTTGGTCGCGGTATTCCAGAGGTCTTCCTCTTCCTGCGTTGGCACGTATTGGCGTTTTCGGGCTTCGGTCGGCGTTGTTAAACCGACCAGCAGCAAACCCGCGGCCG
>JBFIEP010000614.1:0-2139 GCA_041603335.1 Elusimicrobiota bacterium
CATCAAAAAAACACACCCTCTCATGAAGCATGGAGGATTTTCAATCGGAGCAAAAGAATTTCTAGAGGTCATGCGGGAGCGCAAGGTCGACCGCGTGTACTTCGGACATATCCATGGGTTTGGCACGCTGGAACTCGATGGGACGCGTTACATCCTCTCCGGAGGAGGAGGGTCTCCCATGTACCCTACGCCTTGGGTAAAACGCCATTACCACTTCCTTGAAGTCACCATAGGACCCCAAGGGATTAAAGACACGGTCCATCCTCTCAACGCACCCTCCTTCCCAATAAAGTAGACTCGGGCCATGTCACTGGCTCCTATAGATTGGGCCCTTATTCTGGGCTATCTCGCTCTGGCATTCGCGACAGGAATCGCCCTGTCCCGACAAGCCGGCAGGGGACTCGTTTCCTATTTCGCAGCGGACAGATCCCTTCCGTGGTGGTGGCTCGGCACATCGATGCTGGCGACAACCTTCGCCGCTGACACACCGCTCGCTGTTGCAGGGATTACCGCTAAAAACGGGATCGCCGGCAATTGGCTGTGGTGGTCTTGGGCACTCGGTTATGCCGCCTTCGCCGTTTTCACCGCAGCACGTTGGCGCAGCGCGGAAGTTCTGACGGATGCAGAACTCATTGAAGAGCGATACGCGGGGAAACCCGCCGCTTTCTTAAGAGCCTTCAAGGCGGGATTTCTGGCAATCGTCCTTAACTGCATCATTCTTGGCTGGGTTTTCCGGGCCATGGCTAAAATCGCCGACCCGTTTATCCGCTGGAATGAGATCCTTGGCGCAAACACATATGCCTCCCTCATCGAGGCATGGCCTGCCTGGCTGGTTTTCGACAACCCAAACAATACCTTTACGGTGCTAAGCATCTTCTCTATCACCGTTGCCTATTCAAGCATGGGAGGCATCCGCGGCGTCATCCTCACCGACCTGGTTCAGTTTACGATGGCACTCGCGGGCTCGGTATTGTTTGCGATCTACGCAATGGGTAGAGTCGGAGGACCGACCGGACTCGTAGAAACCCTGTCGGCGCATTATCCGCAAGCCGAAGTTGAGGCGATCCTAAGCTTTACGCCGTCGTTTGAAGCCGCGTTAATGCCGCTGCAGGTTTTTCTCGTTTATATTTTCGTGCAGTGGTGGGCGAAACACGAAAGCGACGGCACCGGTTATTTGTGCCAACGCGCCATGACGGCCAAGACCCCTGAAGACGCGACCAAGGGGGCGCTCTGGTTCGCCATCGGAAATTTTGTAATTCGCACCTGGCCGTGGGTCATCATCGGCCTTGTCGGACTGGCGGTCTTCCCCAAAGGAAACGAATCGGTCTTCTACGCCGAGGGAGCGCGCGTTGCGGCCGACCGGGAGATGGCGTATCCGATTCTCATGAAGCTCCTATTACCCCCCGGCATTCTCGGCCTACTCTTCGCGAGTCTGCTTGCGGCGTTTATGTCCACCGTCGACACGCATCTCAATTGGGGAACCTCGTATCTGATTAACGATCTCTACAAGCGTTTCTGGAAACCGGAGGCTGCGGAACGGGATTACGTCCGCGCCAGCCGACTAGCCCTTGTCGGATTGGCAGTCGCCGCGATTTTCATCGCGAGTCAGATAGGATCGATTGAAAAGGCATGGAAGTTTTTCTTCGCGCTTAGCGCCGGAATGGGCGGCCCCATGCTGCTGCGCTGGGTATGGTGGCGTGTTAACGCGTGGACAGAGATTGTCGGGATGGTGTCAGCCATCATCATGACGATCATCCTTACCTTCGCCGCTCCCGAAATGAAGGGCGACTACACCTTATTCTGGACCGCATCATTCTCAACGGTATGCGCTCTCATCGCGACCTATCTAACACCGCCTGAACCGGAAGCGAAACTTCGTTCGTTTTACGAAAAGGTTAAACCCATCGGCTGGTGGGGAACTATCGGAGAGTCCGCCAAAGACCTTGCCGGCTTTAAGACCTCTGCTGCCGCATGGGCCCTCACCTCCGCGAGTATCTACCTCTTAATGTTTGCCGTCGGGAAACTCGTGCTTGGCGCGCCGGCCCTGGGGCTTGGACTAGCGGTTTTAGGCGGGGCGACGCTTGTTGGGGCGTTGAAGTTGTTGGACGTCTAACTGCACCCCCCAGCTCCCGCCCCCCC
>JBFIEP010000615.1:0-2131 GCA_041603335.1 Elusimicrobiota bacterium
CCCTGAAGAAATCCATGCTGTCATTCCGCATTTGAAAGAGGCGTCTTTTAAGAAGGGGATAACGATCTTCAAAAAAGGCGATGAGGGAGATCGGATGTACCTCATCGAGGAGGGTGAGGTTGAGCTTGTTCTTGGAAAGCGAAGCCAGGATGAAGGTTTTGCCTCACTGGGACCCGGGGAAGCCTTTGGCGAAATGGCCTTGCTTTCCGGTGATCCGCGCAACGCGACGGTTCGATCTAATACCCCCCTGAAAACGTGGACGCTCGAAAAAGAAGATTTGGATGATGTTCTCCTCCATTGTCCGGCGCTAAAAGAGGCTTTTGAGAAACTAACACGGGAACGGCAGGGGAAGTTGGATAAACTCCGGGCAGAAGCCACGGATGCGGCCGTGCAATCGTGGGCTAATATCGCGAAAGCGAATTTAAGTCGTGAGTCCATTGCTCCGACTCCAAGTGATGTTCAAAAAGCCCATAAAGATGCGGGGGGCGGGGCGGCCTTGGCGATTTGGCTTGGCATTGCGCTCGATGGAATTCCGGAGTCGTTAGTGATTGGCGCTGCAATGATTGAATCGGGCTCCGTGAGCCTTGCTCTGGTCGTCGGGGTATTTCTTGCGAACTTCCCCGAGGCGCTTTCCTCTTCGGTCGGGATGCGCCGCCAAGGATACACGATTTCAAAAATTGTTTGGATGTGGACTTCGTTAATGATCCTTACCGGAGTGGGTGCGTTTATCGGCAACGCCACGTTCGGGGGATTGAATCCCAAGGCCTTTGTTCTTGTGGAAGGGCTCGCCGCCGGTGCTATGCTGGCGATGATTGCTGAAACGATGCTTCCCGAAGCTGCGGAGCAGGGTGGGCCGGCTAACGGTCTGATGACTGTCTTTGGATTTCTCGCAGCTGTTTTTGTTGGAACTCTCGGGTCGCACTAACCCCAAAAAAATTAACGATGTTTGAGACGGTGTTCGCGGCGCTTTACGGACGCGCTATGGCGCCGTTTCTCATCACGGGTTTCAAGCAGCAGCGGGGGAACCGGAGCGGGTCTCCCCTTCTTATCCAGAGCGACCATGGTGACAAGGCAGCTGTTTGTATGGCGCCGCGTTCCCCCCTGCATGCTCTCGGAGTAGACCTCAACGCCGATTTCCATGGAGGTGCGGCCGACGTAATGCATCTTGGCTTCCACGAGAACAAGGTCCCCTACTTGGATTGGGACTAGAAATTCCACCCGCTCCATCGCGATGGTCGCGCACGGTTTTTGACCGTGCCTGGACGCGCAGACTGCTGCGGCTTTGTCCACCAGGGCGAGAATCCTCCCGCCAAAGACCGTTCCATTGATATTTGCGTCAGGCGGGGACATGAGGTCCGCTAGAGTCGTTTCCGAGGCGCGCACTGGGGTAGGCTTCAATTTAGACGCGCGTGCCATTTGGAGAGGATTCTCCAAAATTATAGACTTCTTGTCCATGGAAGATTCCTATTTAAGCAACAAGATTCGCCGTGCCAAGATTATATGCACGCTTGGCCCCTCCACAAATACCCTTAAAAAGATCGACGAATTGACTTTGGCCGGAATGGATGTCGTGCGGCTGAATTTTTCGCATGGGGATCATGCCGGGCATGCGAAGCTGATTGAGCACGTTCGAGAGAATTCGAAACGTTATCAGCGTCCGATGTCGATTATTGCGGATCTGCAAGGTCCCAAAATCCGGACCGGTAAGCTTGCTAACGGAAAACCCCTCAATCTTGTCGCCGGTGAAGAATTCACGATTACGACCGACCCGGTTCTGGGAGAAGGCTCCCGGGTCGGGACGACATTTAAGGAATTGCACGATAATCTTTCTAAGGGCGACCGGATTTTGATGGATGACGGTCTCTTAGAGCTTAAGGTCGAGAAGGTCGTCGGATCGGATGTGAAATGCCAGATTGTAACCGGCGGAGTTTTAACCGAAAGCAAAGGGATTAACCTCCCGGGCGCGAAACTGCAGATTCCAGCTTTGACCGAGAAGGATAAAATCGATCTTAAGTTCGCCATTGAAAACGACTGCAACTACATCGCCGTAAGTTTTGTGCGTACAGCCGATGATGTTATGCAAACGCGCCAGGAAGCGCTTCGCTACGGGAAGCAGCCCCAGATTCTATCG
>JBFIEP010000616.1:0-2127 GCA_041603335.1 Elusimicrobiota bacterium
GACGCCGAAGCCTTAAAATTCTCACGGGTCTTCGTTGCCATTTTCGCGGTGATTCTAGCGGGGACCGCGATGGTCTTTGGCCGCCAGACCTCGATTCTATGGTTCGGGCTTCAAGCCATGGGCTGGACCTATGGCGGGTTGTTGGGATTATTCCTTTTGGCAATTTTCACAGAGAAGAAGACATCCGAATTCGGGAATGTTTTCGCGCTCGTATCAAGCGTCGCGGTCGTTTTATTCTTCACTAAATGGCTGACTGTCGGCTGGTCCTGGGGAATCGTTATCGGCACCGGCTGGACCTATGCGGTAGCCGCGCTTTGGCCGACTGGTGAGCAAAAGAAAGCGTAAAAACAACCAAGGCTTAGACTCCGGAAACTCCACCAAGGCAATCTTCTGGGGTGCTCCCGCGATTTTTGCCGTCTGGTATGCGTTTATCCTCGCGAAATCCCTACCCGGCTCATGGAAGATTTTTTACCAGGGTCTCACGTTCATCCTCCTAAAACCCTGGGCGAACTCACAGACCGTTACCTCCGCCTTAACGTTATTCCTAGAAGGCACGCTCGACTGCATGATGGTGCTCGTCATCGCTGTTGCCGCCTACGGCATCGGGATGCCGATTATACGACGACTGTTTGCCGCTCCGGCGAGCCGACTCGAGAAAGCGTTGCTGGCGGAAGGAATCGGCTTAGGAGTCTATTCGATCGCGGTCCTTGCTCTTGGGATCATCGGGGTCCCCCCCGAGGCAGCGGTCTATTCAGCCGCGGGTGCCGGAATCGGATTGAATGCATACGAATTAGTCCTCCGCCTTCAATCCGCGCCCCCCAAAACGTCACCCGAAGCCCCCAACTTTTTTTCAACGCTGGAACCGCTCGAATGGGCTGCACTTGCAGCCATCGTCTATGCTGCGTTCCTGCACCTTATCGGCGCACTCGGCCCCGAGACCTTTTACGATTCCCTGGTCTACCACCTCGCCGTTCCCAACCTTTACATCCAGAAAGGCGCGATTGTTCCAATCCCTAAAATCCTTCATGCCAATTTTCCCCAAAACATGGAGATGCTTTACCTCTCGTGCCTCATCTTACGGGGAGAAACCGCAGCAAAACTTATTCATCTTTGGATGGGGGGTCTCTCCTGCCTTGCTCTCTATGAATTTGCGCGCACGGCATGCTCGCGCCGTACCGCGCTGATTGCCGTGGCGTTATTCTCATCGATTCCTGTTGTCAGCATTGCGGTTTGGCACAGCGGCGTCGAGCTTGGCGTCACATTTTGGAGCCTAATGGGAGCGTGGTCCCTCGTACGGGGACTCTTCACGCTTTCAAACCCCACACAACGGCGGGAACTTGCACCGCGATGGCTTGTCGTCTCCGGCGCATTCTTCGGGTTTGCGATGGGAGCTAAATACACCGCGATATGGCCGACGATGGCAGCGGCGGCGGTTCTCGCTGTCCAACTCTTTCGCGTCAACAACCTGGAACGGGGATTAAGCGTGCGTCTCGTATTAATTTGGACAGTCGCCGCCGTATCGGCCTTAACTCCATGGCTGCTAAAGAATTCCCTTTTTATCGGGAACCCCGTATACCCTTTCCTTGGAAGCTTCTTTAAAGACCCCTATTCGGCCGTTAACATCGCAGGTTTTGAAGCCTCGGCCCGCGGTCAATATTGGCATGGCGGCTTACTCTCTTGGAAAACATGGCTGCTCATGCCGTGGGATATGTTTGTGCGCGGAAGGAATTCATTTTCGTTTATCGGTCCCATCCTTCTCGCGTTCACGCCGCTCGTGCTTCTTTTCCGACGGGCAGCATTCCCCTTCGGCGCATTGCTTGCGATGTTCGGACTCCAATATGTATTTTGGGCTTCGACGAGTTCCATGATCCGGCTTTTGATTCCCGGACTCCCTCTTTTTTGCCTCTACGCCGCCCATTGTCTAACCCGCCTTGGAAAAAACTGGAGGCCCTGGGCGCCATGGCTGGCGTTCCCCATCATCGCATGGAATCTTTCGTGGAATGCCGCGATGCTGAATGAAACCGGCGTCCCCGGGGTTGTTTTCGGTTACGAGACCGCTTCTTCATACCGCGCCCGCCCCCAGCACAGCTATCACTACCCCTACGCAGACGCGGTCCTCTGGATAGA
>JBFIEP010000617.1:0-2125 GCA_041603335.1 Elusimicrobiota bacterium
CGCCATTGTGACCACAGTGGGCACGTCTTTCACCCAAACCGGACTAACGCCCAACCTCAGGACCAATGCAAAACTGCGCGCAGACAACGCCTCGGGAACAGGACAATTCGGTCCCATTGTCAGCGCCGTTACCAATGTAAACCCGCCTACGGGGAACACGCTGGTTGCAGTAACTTCGGCAACCGTTACCGTTTCATGGAGCGGCAACGGCAATCCGGCCGGAACCCTCTACCAGGCGATTATTTCGACCTCCGCTTCATTCACGGTTGTAACCCAGACGATATCCGTAAACGGATTATCGGGAAGTTTCCTTAGCCTCCTGCCGGCATCCAATTATGCGATCAAGGTACGCGGTCAAAGCAATGGGGGAGCTCTAACGACATTCAGCAATACCGTTGTCACCCAAACGACGCAGTTTGTCGGGATATCTTCCCAAGCAACGCCTTCGAGCCCCTATAATCCCGTCAGCGGGGGTGTTGCCGTCTACCATTTCGATGAATCATCGGGAACGGCGGCATCGGACAGTTCCGGACAGGCCAACCACGCGACTCTCACCTGCAACTTCGTTAATTGCTCGACCCCGACATTCACAAGCGGCATGTCAGGGCTTGGAAACGCCGTCGAGTTTAGCGGCATCCAAGACACGTGGTGCAACGTCCCCAGCGTCACCGCGCTCGAAACAACAGACGACATCACGGTATCGGCCTGGGTCAATCCCAGCTCCCTCAATCAAATCGCGGGGGCGGGGATTGTTGTTAAAGGCTCGGGAACGTTTGAAACCTATGCCTTGGAAATAACCGCCTTACGCGAATGGCAATTTAGAATCGTAGATTCGGTGGGAGCGGCCCACACGATCAAATCGACCATGACCATCGCGGTTGATAAGTGGACGCATTTAACCGGAGTATTTGACGCGAAGGCCAACTCCGACATGCTCCTCTATGTAGACGGTGTGCAAACGAGTTCGAACAGTTTTGCGGGAGTCACCGCCCGGCGGATCGTCTCGCATGATCTCACCATCGGGAACCGGCAAAACCTTTCCGGTGCCTACAACCGGGGATTCCGCGGCTTGATCGATGAAGTCCAGGTCCAGAACGAGGTCCGCTCCGCTGCGCAGGTTTTGGTTGCCTATAACGGGTCTTTTACCTCGGAGTTCACGCCGCCCGCACCCAATTCCGATAAGAGACTCAAAATCCCTCCCAACACCTTCGGCCAAGAGGCCGTGATACTAATTTCCGGGACACCCCAGACCTCCCCGATTATCATCAATGGACAAATTCTAACTGACGGACTCGCCTCTCCGCCAACGGGTCAAACCTTTGTTCCTAATAGTTTGATTGAAGTTGTCGCGAACTTAAACGGTTCTGCGTTTACCGGCACTCTTAACAGTTCGGTCACGGTGTCGATTCCTTATCCCGACACAGACAACAATCAAATTGTAGACGGAACAGATCCGGGCCTTCCGGTATCGGGAATTGTGATGTACACGCTCAACGAATCCGTTGTTCGCTGGGAACCCCTTTCCACCACTGTCGACCTTGTGAACAAGCGCGTGAACGGACTCACCAATCATTTTTCGATATTCGCTCTCTTCGCGCCGACGGCGATACAACCGGACGTGAATTCCGTTCGCGTCTATCCAAACCCGTGGAAACCGAACAGCGGGAGTCGTTTTGATTCAGTCACCTACAATGGAACAACGGGAATTGCGTTCGATAATCTTTCCACGACCGGATCGATCCGGATTTTCACATTGTCGGGGGAACTCGTCGTTTCGGTTCCCTATTCTTCCAACAATAATGGGACCGCCATCTGGGATGGCCGGAATTCCGGCGGACAAACCGTGGCGAGCGGGGTCTACTTCGCCTATGTAAAATCGAATACAGGGGATATCGCGATCAAGAAATTCGCGATCCAGCGGTAGTATGAAGATCCCCGCCTCAATTCTCTCGTTCATCCTCGCTTTTCCCACGATGGCCTACGCGGCGGGGTCCCAGGTGGGAACATCTTCCGGTGAATTCTTAAAATTCGGACCGGATGCGCGCGGAGTGGCGATGGGAAGCGCCATGACTTCGATCGCATCGGATTCATCGGCAATTTACTGGAACCCTGCGGGGTTGGCCCA
>JBFIEP010000618.1:0-2125 GCA_041603335.1 Elusimicrobiota bacterium
CTTATAAATATTTTGGCCCGCGACTGGATCAAATCCGTTCACCGGATGCGGTCGTGATCGTTGATAAATCGCCCTACGAAATGACCGAAGATGCAGCGGCATCCATCCTCCAAGGGGCAGAAAATTCGTCGATGATCCTTTCCGGTCATGATGCCCCGGTTCGTTCTTTTTCGATGCGTGCTGATCGCAAGACGGCTGTCAGCGTTGACCAAAACGGTGTTTGGAAGCTTTGGGATATAGAAAGCGGCAAGGTATACACTCCAAAAAATTATCCCGGCAAGGTGAGGACCGCACTTTTCGCCGATGAAGGCAGAAAGCTTATTCTCGTCGATGAGGATGGGTCGGTGCGTGTTTCGACATTACGCACCGGGGAAGTCGAAACGATCGGGCGCGACCTTGAGTCGGTGCTCTACGACGCGATTAGCCCCGATGCCCAGAGGGTAACTGTCGGCACGAAAGATAATAAGGTCCACGTGCTTGAACTTGGAACCGCGAAGCCGACATCGTTTGCCGTTGGCGGAAAACTCCTTGCCGTGGGTTCGACCGATGCTGGAGAAATGATTCTGACGAGCAGTAAAGGCATCGTTAAGCTTTGGAAGATTGAACCGGGACAGGCCCCTGCTCCCGTTCTGGAGAAATACATTCCGGGATTAAAGGTTAAGGGGAGTGCTTTGAGCCAGAACGGAGATAGACTCCTTGCCTTCGCCGAATTGGCTGGAGATGATTATGTTTTGTCATGGGTTTTCGGAGCCGCCGATGTGAAAATGATCGATGCTTATGACTTCGCAGGTGAAGACGGAAAACTTGCGAGTGTCGCGGCAACGTCTGACGGTTCTGTAATCGCTATCCTCGGTACCGATGGACGGTTATGGAAGTGGGTGCCGGACCAGGGAGACCCTGTCTTGATCGGGAAAGCCGACTCCGGGTCCAAGGTCTTCTTTTCAAAAACGGGAACAACCGTCTGGGTTGCTGATAAAACTGGCCGGCTTCAGGCCTGGATGCTTCCGGTCCCAACAACAAAATAAACCGCTAGAATTGGCTCGTGGACGAATTACGGGGCAAAACTGTCGTCATTGTGAACCCTGCCGCCGGTGCCGGTCGGTCCGGGGCGCTCTGGGATAAACGCCGTGCCGTCCTCCAGGAAATTCTCCCCGAATTTCTGGAACGCCTTACCCAGAGACGCGGCCACGCAACCGAGTTTGCTCGCGATGCTGTCAATGCGGGGGCAGCACAAATCATCGCCGTTGGTGGAGATGGAACCTGGCATGAGGTCGTCCAAGGATTTATGGCCGCGTCTCCCCTGGAGAGGAAAAATGCTGTTTTAGGCTGCCTCCCCACGGGCTCGGGGTGTGATTTCGCTCGCCATTTAGGCATTTCTTTTGATTTTAGAGAGGCTGCTTTGCGGCTCGGATCGGATACGGTTCGTCGTCTTGATATTGTGCGGGCTGAGATCACCGTCAGCGACGGTAAAACCGAGGTTATTTATTTAACGAATATGGCTGCATTCGGATTAGGGGGTGAAGTCGCCCGGATCGTTGAAGAAGGCGGTAAGCAGGCCGGTGGGACGCTATCTTATTTTTTCGCTACGGTAGGGGCACTGCTTCGGTCTAAGGCTGCGGAGTTTGACGTACGCTTGGACGGAAGGTCTTTGGATGGGCCGTTTCATACGGTTATTCTGGCGAATACCTCGATGACCGGAGGCGGAATGAAAATAGCGCCGGATGCGGACGCTGAAGATGGACGCTTTGAAGTGATAACGGTGGGTGCCATGTCAAAACTCAGTATGTTGTTAAAGCTGCCTAAACTTTACTCCGGCTCCCATATTGGTGAAACCGGGATCGGATATGTAAAGGGCGAACAGCTTGAAGCTCGTCCGCCTGCCGCGGACAGGGTTTACCCGCTTAATCTTGATGGTGAGGCGAGAGGTCGCCTCCCGGCGGTTTTTACAATCGACCGCAGCGTTCTCCCGGTGCTCGTTTGATGGAAGAGTTTGACTGGAAACGGGGCGCTGCGACTTTCGCCTATGTCCCCCTCGCCTTTATCTTTTTTTCATGGGGCATGGTTACCGGGGCAATGACACGGGGGCCGGCCGGCATCGCGGCCGCGATGCTGCTGGCGGTCGCCC
>JBFIEP010000619.1:0-2124 GCA_041603335.1 Elusimicrobiota bacterium
ATCGCGATACGGTATCATTTCATTCGATGGGCAAACGAAACTGCGTAGTTATTATCGGGGGCGGAGCGGCGGGAATGATGGCCGCTCTTTCGGCACGCCGCCATAACCCCGATTTCAAAATCATCCTTGTTGAACATGAGGAAATTCTGGGACGGAAGCTCCTCGTTTGCGGTGCGGGCCGATGCAACGTCACCAACGTAAATGTCGTTCCGGAACGGTTTTCGGGGGCTTCTCACGATTTTGTAGGGGCGGTTTTATCCAATTTCGACAACAATTCCATTCGGGAGTTTTTCGAGGATCTGGGAGCGCCTCTCTATGAAGAGAAGAAAAACAATAAAGGAAAACTATTTCCAGTAACGAATCAGGCTCAAACAATTCTCGACCTGCTTATTGATGAACTCCACAGGGCAAAGGTCGAAATTCGCAGCGGCATCCATGTCGAGAGCATCTCAAAAGATGACAAAGGCTTTAAGATAGAAACGCAGAAAGGGCAAATGTGGTCCACCCACCTCATCCTGTCTACCGGCGGAAAAACTTATCCCAAGCTGGGCGGGGACGGTTCGGGCTACGAGATCGCGAAAAGCCTTGGGCACACCATTATTGAACCGGTGCCGACGGCACTCCCTCTAATCGCGGAAAATCCTATTTCAAAACGCGTACACGGCGTGCGTGCGGAACTGGAAATAGCCGCGATCATCGGCGGTAAAGAAATCTGCAGAGATTCAGACCAGATGATGTTCACCAAGTACGGATTTACAGGGCCGGCGATTCTTAATGTCAGCCGTCCCATCACGCTCCGCCTGCACCGGGAAAAGAAAAACGATTGCGAACTTGAAATTAAGTTTTTGCCGAATAAAACCAGAAAAGAAATTGAGGAGGCCCTTTCCTCCCGTTGGGGAAAACGTCCCGATCAAAAACTTTCTCTAAGCCTTTGCGGTCTCATGCAAAACAAGCTTCCGGCGGCGATACTATCCCATCTCAAATTGGAAGACAAGCCCGTTGGAGAGTTATCCAAAACAGATAAAACCAATCTTCTTAAATTCCTATCCGCCTGGCGTGTTCCCGTTCAGGAAACCCGGGGATGGGATGAGGGAGAATTTACCGCAGGCGGCGTTGATTGCTCGGAAGTTAACGAACGAACGATGGAATCAAAAAAGACCGCAGGGCTCTTTTTCGCAGGAGAACTTCTCGATGTCGATGGAGAAGTCGGCGGCTTTAACCTAACGTGGGCTTGGTCAAGCGGGTACGTCGCCGGGCGTCTCGAGCGGTGAGTCGTCTTTATTCGCCCACTCCGCCATCGACCCATCGTACAATCGAGCCACCCCAAGCCCGGCAAGTTCATACGTAAAGGCTCCAAACGCACCGCGAACCGCAGCCTGGCAATAGGGGACGGCACCGCCTTCTTTTAACCCGATAAATTCCAGAGACTTTCGGATTTCCGCCTCATCTCGAAAGGTCCGGACGGCTTGAGAATTTATTGAATTCTTCAAAACCGTATTCCATTCCAGATGCTTAGCACCGGGGACATGTCCGGTTTTTTTGTTGCCGTGGGGGGCTTTACCTAAAAATTCATCATCGGACCGAATATCCCAAACCGAAAGAGAGGCATGATTCTCTAAAAATTCCTGATACTCAATCCGCCGCTTCGGATCTGCACTGGCGGTGAAAATACCCGGTTTGGGCTGATGATCAACGGCTGAGACGGAGAACCCTTCCGAAACCCAACCCTGCCATCCTCCATCGAGAAGCACCACCTTTGAGTGTCCATAATAACGAAGGGCCCACCACAAACGCGCCGCAAAAATTGATCCCCATTCATCATAAGCAACAACGGTTTTATTAGGTCCCAGTCCTAGAGCCGCCGCAAATCCGGAGAAATCATTCTCTCCCTCGATTAAAACCCCGGGTTTCCCGTCGTTCTCGGCCTTAATATAGGGATGCCGCCCCAGCGCAATTGCGTTGGGGATGTGTGCCCGACCATAGTTGGAGCCATCCCACGGACAATCAATGATAACCAGGTTGGGATCATCCAACCGGGAATGCAGCTGCTGCGAGGTAATTAAAAAATCTTCTCTAGACATTATTCACATACTCATAAGCGCGCAGAACATCCTCGGGAGCGAA
>JBFIEP010000620.1:0-2121 GCA_041603335.1 Elusimicrobiota bacterium
GTAGTCGGCTCCTGTTAAATAATCAATACGCGGCCGCCGTTGACAAGCGCGTGTGGGAGGACTATCCTAAAGCTCATATGCCGCAGTTCACTCTTTTAGTGGTCGAAGACGATCCGAATACACGCGAGCTCGTATCCCAAGTCCTTGAAGAGGAGGGTGGGTTTACGGTTCAGTCTTCGGGTACTATTGCCGAGGCCCTTAAAATTGTCAGGGAATCCGACATTGATTTGTGCGTCGTGGACCGGTCGCTCCCCGATGGGGACGGTATCGAATTCTGCGCCTCGATACGGTCAAATGCAGATTATAAAACCGTTCCCCTTTTGTTCTTGACCGCCCGGGATTCCATTGAGGAAAAGGTCGAGGGACTTCGAATTGGGGGTGACGATTATTTGACCAAGCCGTTTAATGCGGCGGAATTGCTCGCACGGGTCGACGCACTTTTGCGCAGGTCGGGACGTTTGGGGCTGCCCGAAACGATCGAAGCCGGAGATATTAAACTCGATTTCACGGCCCGTAAGGTCTTTATCAAAAACAAAGAGGTTAAGCTCTGGGCCAAGGAGTTTGATCTTCTCTCCTTGCTTCTAACCCAAAAAGGACGGGTCCTTTCCCGGGATTTCCTACTCCAACAGGTATGGGATTACGCACCAGGGGCTAATCCCTCGACGAAGGTGGTGGATGTTACCGTTTCACATTTACGGGAAAAACTCGGAACGACCATGGGCAAGTGCGTTGCCACCGTCCGTGGTTTTGGCTACCGCCTAGACATCTAACTCCCCAAAGTGGCTAAATGAACGTACCTTTCAGACGAGGTACGGGATATGGGAATCGCCGCCGTCGACTTTCAAGCCGAGCTCAACGAAAAATTAAAATCAGATGGGATCGAAATACTCGGTCCGGTCCCTGAATTAGCCTCTGGAATAATGACGCCGGAGGCTTTGCGTTTTACGGCCGATCTTATTCGGACGTTTGGTGCGCGCCGACTCGAACTGCTGGAAGCCCGGAAATCCCGCCAAGTGAAATTGGATGCGGGAGAACTGCCGGATTTCCTCCCCGAGACCCAACACGTGCGTGACGGCGACTGGCAGGTGGCACCGATTCCCGAGGACCTTAAGGACCGCCGCGTTGAAATCACGGGGCCGGTGGATCGAAAGATGGTTATCAACGCGCTGAATTCCGGCGCGAAGATGTTTATGGCGGATTTGGAAGATTCGCATTCCCCCACCTGGATCGGCACCCTTGAAGGGCAGGTCAATCTTCACGATGCTGTTTTGCGCAAGATAGAGTTTACCAACGGGAAAGGCAAGCATTACGCGCTTAATGAGAAAACGGCTGTGTTGTTGGTGCGGCCGCGGGGATGGCATCTGGAGGAGCGGCATTTCAAGGTTGACGGTAAAATAGCGTCAGGCTCGCTTTTCGATTTCGGTCTTTATTTTTTCCATAACGCGAAGGAGGCTCTCTCGCGTGGAACCGGTCCTTATTTTTATCTCCCTAAGCTGGAGAGCCATCTCGAGGCGCGTTTGTGGAATGATGTGTTTGTACGCGCGCAGGAAAAATTGGGCGTACCCAACGGCACGATCAAGGCAACCGTTTTACTCGAGACCATTCTCGCCGCGTTTGAAATGGATGAGATCCTTTTCGAATTGCGGGATCATTCTTCCGGGCTTAATTGTGGCCGGTGGGATTATATTTTCAGCGTGATCAAAAAGTTTGCCGAGCGTCCCGAATTCGTTCTTCCGGACCGGGCTCTTGTCGGCATGGGAACGCATTTCATGCATTCCTACTCGAAGCTAGTGATTAAAACGTGCCATAAGCGTGGGGCGCATGCGATGGGCGGTATGGCCGCGCAAATTCCGATCAAGTCGGATCCCGATGCGAATGAGGAAGCGATGGCTAAGGTCCGCGCTGACAAGGAGCGTGAGGCCGGCGACGGGCATGACGGTACCTGGGTCGCGCATCCGGGCCTGGTGCCTATCGCGATGGAAATTTTTAACGCAAAGATGCCCGGGGCGAATCAGATCGCCAATAAACGGGAGGATGTCTCGGTGAGTGCGGCGGACCTTCTGAAAATGCCGGGGGGGCCGAAAACCGAAGCAGGACTCCGTGTGAATCTTTCCGTAGGAC
>JBFIEP010000621.1:0-2116 GCA_041603335.1 Elusimicrobiota bacterium
GTTCTGCCGCCAAAGCTGCTGCCTGAGTAGATCGGGTGGCTGGAAGGCATCGAGATTCTCATTACCAGCGACCACCAATTCCAAAAAGCGCGGCTCCGACGGTAACAAACGTTCCGACCCTCGCAATCACAAATCCCTCTCTCACATCTCTGGCGCCCCTTGGGGCGCCTTCTCTTTTTCCTACAGGCACGCTGCCGACACTGCAGCTTCCGGTTCTCCCGGAAACCCTCGCAGTCCGACAGCAAATACAAAGGGCGGCTCCGGCCGACCTGCCGATAATATCCATAGAAGCCCCAGCACCTCTAAAATCGGAGAGATCCGGAAAAAAGAAGACTCCCATCCTGAAAAGCCTCCGCCAGGTGGTTGGAAACATCACCCGTGGGCGGAGTCGGTCGCCTATCGGGTTCCTTCGCCATTTCTTTGACGCTAAACCCGGAGGAAATTTCGCGGATGAACCTGTCAATGCAACTGCGGATTCCGAATCTCAGGTAAATCTCCCTCCCTATATAAAGATCGCAAACAAAGAAGATGCCAAGTACCTTTCGGAAATCTATGAAGCGGCTCTGGAGTCGCCGACCGCGCGAAAGGTTTTCAGACAAATCGAAGAGTACACGGGAAACGGACGCGAACCTGTTATATTTGAATTCTCGGGATCCGACGGCGGAAGCTTTACCAATGCGTGGGAAGTCGTACGGCTATCCAAGAACTACAATAAGGATTCGGTTCAGAAAGCCGCTTCGGCGATGGTGCATGAGCTGGTGCACGTTCTTCAAAAAGGGAAGGACCTACCCTTTATGGGGATAGAGTTGGAAATAGAAGCTTTTATCAAACAGCTAAAGGTTGCCCGTGAATTAGACGTTAAATGGAATAAAGACGATTTCCATTACGGACTCCACCGAAGCCTAAAAGCCTCCGTTGAAGGATTTATCGACTACATCCATAATTCTCCCGGCTATGAAGATTCAATTACCCTCGTGAGGCATGATTTTACGCATGCCGAACAGCAACTTCGGCATATGGAGAAAGTCTCTCAAAAAGTAATTGAGAAAACGGAAGACTACTACAAACAACGCGAACTAACCCTCCGGTTGATGCGTAAACTGAAGTACCCCGAACACCAAATCAAATCGTACCGGGGGGAAGAAGTTCTTGACGCCGAAGAAACAGTCGTTTCCCATGAAGCCAACATCCATCTGGCGCGCCGCGACCAACGCATTCTCCGAACCCGCACAGGACGTCAGCGGTATCTTGAATTTACCCGGGAGGCTTTGAAGGAGGCCCGGAGTTATCGGGAACTCATCAATCGTACGGACGCTGAAGGAGCACCGCGTAAAAATTCCCGACTGCGGCTGCCGGCTCAAGCACTGGTCGACCGGTACGAAACCCTGCCCGAACCGCTAAAAAGGAAAGAACACACCATAAAGATTGACCGGCACATCCCTAAAACGACGCCTTCGCCATTAACAAATATCTTCCGCGTCACTAAAAAAGAAGACGAATTATGGACCCGCGGCCTACTGGATGCAGTTCGCCAAAGTCCCACAGGACGCCGCTATTTAGAGGCTATCGAACGACGCGGACTTAGGACTTCCAGAGATGGGCGTCCATGGCTGATCGAATTTTATGATGGATCTATGCCTCAAGGCTCCTACTACTTCGGAAAGTGGGACATTCTCCAATTAAACCGTCGACACCAATCACGTCCACCCAGTGAATACGCTCCTGAATTCGTCCAGCTTTTAAGTGAAATGCTCTATGAAGGACGCCTTGTAAGTTACGCACTCGAAACCAGTATCGAATCCTATACGAGCGCGTTCATGGTCGCCCGAGAACTTGGGGTCTCATTCGCCAAGTCTAACCCCTTGCACGCGGCAGAAAAGAATTTCCGAAAATCTTTCGATCACTTCGTCAAATGGCTCCAAAAGAGCGATCCCCCTACCATGCTGGTTGAAAATCGCGGCATTGAGGGAGTGCGAGCCTCCATTGAGCGCCGCCGCAAACCGATCGCCGCCCGCATTAAGAAGCAACGGGAATATTTAAGGGAACGCCGTGCGACCCTCCGCCTCATGAAGACAGAACGCATCAATCATACCCTCCAACGATTCTTCCGGGCGGA
>JBFIEP010000622.1:0-2116 GCA_041603335.1 Elusimicrobiota bacterium
CCTGGTCCCGCTCAGAGACCTTGTTAGCGTCGAAAAGGTGAACTCCCCCACGTCGATATCGCGTAAGGAAATGATGCGCACCACGCTGGTAGACGCCGACATCCGCCCGGGGGCGGACTTCACACCGCTCAATGCCGCCGATTTCATGGAAACCGGCATCTTTCCCGACATTTTGAGCCGTTATCCGGCGGGGAACTTCGCGTTCGACGGTGAAGTTAAGGATACGCGGGAATCTAAAAATGATTTCCGGAATGCCGCTCTCCTTGCGATGCTTCTCATTTACGGGATACTCGCAATCCTTTTCGATTCGGTGACGCGGCCCTTTACCATTATGATCGCGATTCCTTTCGGTGTTGTGGGCGTCATTCTTGCCTTCTGGCTGCACGGGAAGACCCTTTTCGGGTTCTATGCCGCTGTCGGGACACTCGGCCTCGCCGGCGTCGTTATTAACGATTCCATCGTTATGCTTGTAAAGCTTATCGATGACGTCGATCCGGACGCTCCGGCGGAAACATTCGACCGCCAAGTCGCGAAGGTTTCCCAAACACGTTTGCGTGCGGTGGTTTTAACAACACTGACGACGGTTGCGGGTGTTCTTCCCACCGCATACGGATTGATGGGATATGACGCGATGTTAGCCGAAATGATGCTGTCGCTTTCCTGGGGTCTTCTTTTCGGGACGGTCATTACCCTGGTCATGATTCCCTGTATATTCCGGGTAGGACTTGATTGGACCGCACGCCGGCGGCGGCGGGAAGTTGTAGAACGGGAGATCGCTCAAACATGATTTTAGCCGTCCTCGCCTTATTTTTAGCCTTGCCGGTTCAGGCCTCAACCCAAACCCTCACTCTGGATAGCTTTCTCAAAAGGGCGGCCTCCAATGACACAGAATTTGAAGCGCTCTTGATTGATCAGTTCGCCTTAAAATACCGGGACGATATACAGTTTGCCGATGAATTTGTTCTTTCAGTCAGGCAAGAACTGGGGATAAAACTCGATACGGATCATGGAGACGATGACCTCGCACTTTCCTTGAGTAAACTCTTTAGAAACACAGGCACAGAGGTCGCCGGCAGCTACGATTTAAACCCCGTAGGAACTTCAGGGCGTGCAGCGTCGGCGGCAGGCCTAACGATTACACAACCCATTGCTAAAAACGCCTTTGGACGTTCGAACCGAATGCTCACTAAGATCGTCGGGCTAGAGGTTGAAGTCGCCCGCCACCAAATCACGGAAGCCTATGAGGATTATTTCGCCGCAGTCATCGGATTTTATCTGGACTGGTATGAGGCGCATGAAAATTTGAAGATTGCACGTTCCTCGTATGCGGAAAACAATAAATTGCTGGCGAACATGCGCAATCGTAAAAAAGCGCGGGTTGCCGACCAGATCGATGTCGATAAAATCACGCTCCAGGTCCTAGGCCGCAAAGAAAGACTGGTCCGTTTTGAAGAACGAAGCGCCTCTCGTTTAAATCTGGTTCGAAGGGTTTTACGCGACACTACTCAAACGCAATGGGTTCCCGTAAGACCTGAAAACCTGTTCACGGCACCGGCCGACGCGCAAAAGGCGATCTCGAATTTCAAAGATACCGGACGGACGTACAACGTTCTCCATCTACTGGAAAAGAAATCCAGCCTCGAAACCCGGCGCGAATTGGATGCCATACTCCCTTCGATCTCCTTGTTTGGAGGAGTCGAACGCTCCGGAAAATCGATAGGAGTAAAAGAAAGTGAAAATCGGGCGATCGCCGGCCTCAGCCTGGAGTTCCCTTTTGAGATTGAAAGGCCTGAAGCGGAAACCGCAAAGATAGAAGAGCGAAAAACACGACTGGAGACCGGCATCACGGATTGGCAGTTAAGTTCACAGCTCAATAATTTGAACTTGTTTATTAACCGGGAACGGGACCTCTTTGATATAGCGACTGAAAAAATAGGACTGGCGAAGTCGGTTCTGAAAGAAGAAACGAAGAACTACACCTACGGGAAAGTTTCCCTGAACGATTACATTGAGTCGGTAAACCGCCTGGATGAAGCCCGCTTCGAAGAAATCGGCCGTTTTATAGAATGGCGCCGTCTAAACCTCGAGTGGCTCCGCCTGACCGACGTTCTCGTTA
>JBFIEP010000623.1:0-2115 GCA_041603335.1 Elusimicrobiota bacterium
CGGAGAAGGACCCAACGGCGGCGTGGCGATTTTGCAGGGCCGTTATCACTTTTATGAAGGTCACCCGATGTCGCGCATTACCCTACCCATTCGTGCACTGCATAAGCTTGGGCTGCAGACCCTCATATTAACCTCGGCGGTCGGTTCAATGAGCAAGAGCCTCAAGCCCGGAGATTTGTGCGTCCTCAACGACCATATGAATTTCATGGGAGCCAACCCGTTACAGGCCTGCCACACGGCGGAATACGGGATGATGTTCCCCGATTTAGCCGGCGCCTACAGCAAGCGTATCAGGAAGCTCGCGCTTGCGGAATGCCGTAAGGTCGGCATTAAGGCCAAGGAGGGCGTCTATACGGCGGCTTCCGGACCGTCCTATGAGACACCGGCCGAGATTAAGGCGTTCGCGAAGCTTGGCGGAACGGTGGTCGGAATGTCGGTCGTCCCCGAAGTGATTGTTGCACGTCAGCTGGGTATCGAGGTCGGATGCCTTTCGTGGGTCGCCAATATGGCGGCGGGTATTTCGAAAGAAGTCCTTACCCATCACGACGTGCTGGCGCTTGGGTTGAAGATGGCCGCGCGGCTTGGCAAGGTGCTGACTGCGATGTTGAAGAAGGTTTAATTATGAGAATGCTCGACCTCATCGCGAAAAAGCGCGACGGGCTCGCGCATACGGAGGCGGAGCTTGTTTACCTCTCTACCGCCGCCGCTGCGGGCAGTGTCCCCGATTATCAGCTTTCCTCGTGGCTTATGGCCGTGCTGCAGCGCGGAATGACGAAAAAAGAAACCGTTGCGTTGACCGATGCCATGGCGCGTTCGGGACGGACGTTAAAGCGCGGCGGCTCACGTAAAGCGCGGGTCGATAAGCATTCAACAGGCGGCGTCGGAGATGGTGTTTCTATCGCTTTGGCGCCAATGGTCGCCGCTGCCGGGGTTGATGTTCCGATGATGTCGGGGCGCGGCCTGGGTCATACCGGCGGGACCCTGGATAAGCTTGAGTCGATTCGCGGCATGAAGGTTCGCCTTCCCATTGCGAAGGTCGAGCGCCAAGTGAAATCGTTAGGCGTCTGCATGTTCGGGCAGAGCGGTGAGTTCGCCCCCGCTGACCGCAAATTGTACGCGCTGCGCGATGCCTCCGGAACCGTCCCCGCGCGTCCGCTGATTTGCGGAAGCATCCTTTCTAAAAAAATCGCCGAAAATCTCGATGGACTCGTTCTCGACATTAAATGCGGCTCGGGGGCGATTTTCCAGGATGCGGCCAAGGCTCAAAGTCTCGCGAAAGATTTGATTTCGACGGCGAATGCCCTCGGGCTTAAATGCGTTGGGTTGTTGACGGCAATGGAGCAGCCCTTGGGGCGTACCGTGGGGAATGCACTTGAAACACGACAGGCGATTGAGGTCCTTCACGGAGATGCCTCCTGCGCGGATTACGTGGAGCTGACGCTTACGCTTGGCGGATGGATGCTGCATTTAGGCGGAAAGGCCCGCTCGTGGGATGAGGGCGCGGAAAAGCTTCAGCGTGTTGTTTCCGATGGTTCCGCTTTGGCCTTGTTCAAAAAGATGGTCAAAGCCCAGGGAGGAGACGCCCGTGTCGCTGATGAGCCGGACCGTCTTCCCCTCTCGAAAAAGTTTAAGGATCTGAAGGCCGGACGAGGTGGTTTCCTGACCCGGCTCGACGCCCTAACCGTCGGCCGTGCGGGCGTGGCTTTGGGTGCCGGCCGGGATACGATGGATGACCGGCTCGATTTTGGTGCCGGGATTGTTCTGCTTAAGAAGGTCGGGGATCGCGTCAAAAAGGGAGAGGCTCTCGCCCGCGTGTACGCCTCGGATTCAGCGCGTCTACGCAGCGGATCGTCTCTGTTGAGCGATGCCGTGAAAATCGGTTCAACACGTCCGCGCGCGACAAGCGTCGTGCGCCGCGTTTGGAGGTAATAGAATGCCTGCGAAAGTAACTGTTTGCGATCATCCCCTTCTTCAGGAAACGCTTGCCCGCCTGCGGGATAAAAAAACACCGTCCGCTGAATTTAGAAAGCTAATGGAAGATGCCGGCGTTCACTTGGGTCTCGAAGCGCTTAAAAATCTTAAGACCAAGAAGCTAAGCGTGACAACTCCTATGAA
>JBFIEP010000624.1:0-2112 GCA_041603335.1 Elusimicrobiota bacterium
CATGCCGGGTTTCAATTTGAACGGGCGGGCGAGGTAATCGTATTCGTAAAGCGTGTCGTAGAGAAGGCTGCCGAGGTCGAGGTCGTACATCGACGCGTAGTCATTGGGGTCGGAGGAACCGGCGACCGCAACCGCACCGTATTCAAGAACCTTTAATCCTTCTTTCCCGCTGTCGCTTTTGGAGCAAGCGCTCATCGAGGTCATCGATGCGGTTAAGATCAGGGCAAATATTTTTTTCATATGTTCTCCGTGGGTCAAACTAAATGGCACGCGACGAGGTGTTCCTCGTCTTTTTCTCCGATGTCGCGCAAAGTCGGAACGTCTACTTTGCACCGGTCTTCAGCGAGCGGACAGCGTGTGTGAAACACGCAGCCCGACGGCGGTGTGATCGGGCTCGGGATGTCGCCTTGGAGCGTTTTTTTCTCTCCAGGCGCTTTTCGCTTCTTGGGGTCGGCGATGGGGATCGCCTCAATCAGGGCCTGCGTATACGGGTGTTTCGGATTCGCGTAAAGGGTTTTGGAACTCGCCTTTTCCATGATGTGTCCCAAGTACATCACGGCGACGGTTGTCGAGATATGTTCAACAACGGCCAAGTCGTGGGCGATGAAGATATAGGTCAGTTTAAATTGGTCTTTTAGCTGCATCATCAAGTTGATGACCTGAGCCTGGATCGACACGTCGAGCGCCGAAACGGGCTCATCGGCGACAATCAGTTGGGGCTGCAGGATGAGCGCGCGCGCGATACCGATGCGTTGGCGTTGTCCGCCCGAGAATTCGTGAGGATAGCGATTCGCCATTTTCGCACGGAGGCCGACGACCTCAAGAAGGTCTGCGATCTTTTCCCGCCGTTCGGATTTCACCCCTATCTTGTGGACTTCCATGGGGGCTTCGATGATCTGCGAAACCGTCATGCGCGGGTTGAGGCTTGCGTAGGGATCTTGGAAAATCATCGCCATGTTGCGGCGAACGGGAAGCAGTCCTTTGCCTTTGGCGTTGGTGATGTCATTGCCGAGGAATTTCATCTTCCCGGAAGTAACATCGTAGAGACGGATAATGGTCCGGCCCAAGGTGGATTTTCCGCAACCGGATTCCCCAACGAGACCGAGGGTTTCCCCCGGCTTGAGGGAAAAGCTGACGCCGTCTACGGCATGCACGTGTCCTACGGTTTTACGGAAAATTCCTCCCTTGATGGGAAAGTGTTTCTTTAAATCTTTAATTTCGAGAAGAGCGTCGCTCACGCGGGTTTAGCTCCTTCTTTCAACGGGAAGAGGCAGGATACGCGGCGGCCGTCCCCGGTGTCTATTAGCTGGGTTTCTTCCGTGGTGCATCGATCTTCCGATTGGAAACAGCGGTCGGAAAAACGGCATCCCGCGGGTAAGGAGTGGATGTCGGGGACCATGCCCGGAATCGCGTAAAGCTCGTGACGGTCCGACCCAGCATCTTCAATCCGGGGGATTGATGAGATAAGGCCCTTTGTGTAGGGATGCTGGGGCTTTTGGAAAAGATCGTAGACGTTTGATTCCTCAACGATACGCCCGCAGTACATCACGGCGACCCTGTCGCACACTTCCGCGACAACCGCGAGGTCGTGGGTGATGAGAATCGTCGCCATGCCGATTTCCTTTTGCAGTTTGTTGATCAACTCCAGGATTTGGGCCTGGATTGTGACGTCTAACGCCGTGGTTGGTTCATCCGCGATCAAAATTTTCGGATTGCAGGAGAGAGCCATCGCAATCATCGCGCGCTGACGCATCCCTCCGGAAAGCTGATGCGGGTAGTTATCGATGCGTTTGACCGGGTCGGGGATGCCGACAAGTTCCAGGAGTTCGATGGCGCGTTTGCGTCCGGCGCTATTGCCGAGGTCTTGGTGCCTCTTGAGAACCTCGCCAAGCTGGCTGGCGAGGGTGAAAACCGGGTTAAGAGCGGTCATCGGGTCCTGGAAAATCATGGCGATCTCGGAACCCCGGATCGACTGCATCTCACGGTCGGATTTCGCCAAAATGTCTTCGCCGTTAATGCGGATTTTCGAAGTTGGCAGGATCTGTCCGGGAGGGCTGGGAACCAGACGCATCAGCGACAACGATGTCACGGATTTCCCCGAACCGGATTCGC
>JBFIEP010000625.1:0-2112 GCA_041603335.1 Elusimicrobiota bacterium
GCTGCTCATCTCCAATTTTAGAAACCGATGCTTCATGGCCGATGTCGGCACGCTTGCCGTCGATTTCCATCGTCGGATAGGTATCCGAGCGGGATTCGTCGTCCAAGAGAAGCGCATCGCACCTAACATTAACTTTCACATCGGTCGCCTGCGGATAGGTTTTAATGAGTCCGCGGTAGCTGGAACGCCCGCCATCTTTGGAAACCGATTTAGAGATAATCGTACCTGAGGTATCAGGAGCGGCAAAAACCAATTTGCCCCCTGTATCCTGGTGCTGGTCTTTCCCGGCAAAAGCAACCGACAGGATATCGGCACGGGCCCCTTTCCCGACGAGATAGACCGCCGGAAATTTCATCGTCAATTTTGAGCCGATGTTGCCGTCAACCCATTCAACGAAGGCATTCTCATGCGCCATCGCCCTTTTGGTCACCAGGTTGTAAACGTTGTTCGCCCAATTCTGAATGGTCGAATAACGGATGTGCGCGTCTTTAAAGGCGATTAGTTCAACAACGGCGGAATGCAGAGAATCTTCAGAGATGCTTGGAGCGGTGCAGCCTTCAATGTAATGCACGCTGGAGCCCTCATCGGCAATAATCAAGGTTCGCTCGAACTGCCCGGCCTTCGCGGCATTAATACGGAAGTAAGCCTGCAGCGGCAGGTCGACTGTCACGCCTTTGGGAACATAAATGAACGATCCGCCCGACCATACTGCCGAGTTAAGAGCCGCAAACTTGTTGTCTTCCGGAGGGATGACTGTCGCAAAATATTTCTTAAGAATCTCGGGATGTTCTTTTAGGGCGGTATCCATATCGGTAAAGATCACACCCTTCTTGTCGAGCTCTTTATTCACCGCATGATAGACCGCTTCCGATTCATACTGCGCGGTTACGCCGGCAAGAAACTTCCGCTCGGCCTCGGGAATGCCGAGCTTCTCAAACGTGTTCTTAATGCCGTCAGGAACATCATCCCAGCTCTTTGCGGTACCATCGGTGGGCTTCAGGTAGTAATAGATTTCGTTAAAATCGATCTGATCAATCAGATCGCAGTTGCCCCAATTGGGCATCGGTTTGGATAGAAAAATATCGTACGCCTTGAGTCGGAACTCGGTCATCCAACCCGGCTCTTTCTTCATCCAGGAAATTTCTTCAACAATTTTTCGGTTAAGACCCTTCTTCGCCTTGAAGACATAGTCTTCGGCATCTTTAAAGCCGTACTTGGTGCCGTAGTCCTCGCGCAGATTCAGAGAATCTTTTGTTTTAGGTGCCATCACTTCCCCCTTACGCTACTGCGGTCTCAGCTGCCAAATATCCCGTCTTCTCCAGCTCAAGCGCCAGTTCCGGTCCGCCTGACTTCGTGATCGCGCCGTCCTGAAGAACGTGAATGAAATTCGGTTTCACGTAATCGAGCATGCGCTGGTAATGAGTGATCAACAACACACCTTTTTCATCGGAATTGGCTGCGATGCTGTTGATTCCCTCGCTCACGATACGCAACGCATCGATATCGAGTCCGGAATCGGTCTCATCCAAAATCGCAAGCTTGGGATTGAGCACCGCCATCTGAAGAATCTCGAGCCGCTTCTTTTCTCCGCCTGAAAAGCCGTCATTAACATAGCGTGTGGCAAACTTTGTATCCATCTTAAGCAGCGCCATCTTCTCTTTCAGAAGCTTGCGGAATGTCTTCACGGCCTGCTTTTCGTCTCCGAGGATGGCTTTCAGCGCGGTCCGCACGAAATTCGCAACGGTAACGCCCGGGATTGCGGTCGGATACTGGAACGCGAGGAACATTCCCTTTTTCGCGCGTTCGTTCACTGCCAGTCCGGTGATATCTTCACCCTCAAGCGTGATCGTTCCCTTGGTAATGGTGTAGCTCGGATGCCCCATTAATACGTTGGAAAGCGTGGATTTTCCCGATCCATTAGGGCCCATAATCGCGTGGACCTCTCCTTTATTAATGGTAAGGGTCAGGCCTTTAAGAATTGCCTTGCCGTCGATTTCGACGTGAAGGTCTTTAACTTCGAGTAGCGGCGTCATGGTGGGAAATCCTCCTCAAATTGGTCTATCAAGGTATAGACTAACATACCTGACCTAAAATATCAAGATTAAATAATCC
>JBFIEP010000626.1:0-2111 GCA_041603335.1 Elusimicrobiota bacterium
CCGCAAGCGGACGATGCTCCAAGATTTGAAGCCGACGGTTGATGAAGCCGTGCAAGTTATTAATTCAGAGGTTCTTCCGTTTTATCAGGAGACGGCGGATTCCTACGATCCTAATGGTGATAAGTGGGCCAAACTCTTTAATAACCAGATCAAACTTTACGATGGTGCCAGTGATGTGTTGGAAAAGACGATCCCATGGGCGCTCGCATCCAACGGAGCTTCGGAAGGCGATAAGGGCGGTGCGTTAGCCAATATCGCGGAACAGAACACCCGCTTCCGTGAATTGCTCGATGGCTACACCGACGAGGAAGGTAAGCATGCCGGAGTCCTCGAGAATTTGGAAGATATCGCCAAGCTGAAGGATCCTAACAATACCGAGACCGAAGAGGTGTACGGCCAGATGCTTCCTGTGTCTCTGCCGCGTTTGATCGCCCAGATGCAGGCCGAACGAGCCCAGCGCACCAATGAAATTAACAGCAAGCACGCAGACATCAATTCGATCTTTGCCGATATCGACCGTCTGACGGATAATCGATTCAACCTTACCGGCCAATCCCTAACAACCTCGATCGCCGACGGTAGTGCCGCAAGCGAAGCGGAAGTCCGGCGGCTCGTTGATGATAAGGTGTATCAGAATCTCGGGACCTTACTCACCGATATCGGTACCGAGTATCAAGAGCGGGGCGAGGGCCTGACCGATTCTTCAACGTCTGAAGGCGTCCCCTCCGGTGTTCAACCCCAACCCGACGTTGATAACGACACTCGTGTGGCGTTGCTGGCACTCGAGGCCGCGAAACGACTTGTTCCTTCCACGAATCAAACGGAGCTGGAAGCTTCGGCAGCCTATGCCGTCGCGCGTTATCTCTACTCAAACGGCGCGATCGAGGCTGCGGAATTGAATCTGTATGAACGCATTCCTTTTGCCGAGACGTTTTTGAATCAGGCAAAGACGGCTCTTGAGAATGCCATTAGCGATTTAGACACGGACAAGTCCTATGTAAACTCGGACCAATCGTCGGAAACCTCGGATCAGGTTCTGGACCGCAAGATCGCAATCTTTGCGGAACTCAATAACGTAACGCGTATGGGCGCTGAGTTCTACGGCGCGCGCGTCGATTGGTCCAACGAATCGTTTGAAACCATCATGGATATGGAAACCTACTATTCCGCCACCGGCGATATCCACGACAAATCTCTTACCGTGGTCGACAAAGAGATTCAAGCGATCAATACGATGAAGGAATCGCTGCGCGATACGTTCAACGAACTCGATGATCAGAGGAAGGAACTCGTGCGGTGGATGAACCAGCTGAACCGCCCCGAGGAGAGTGCGTTGAAGCGCGTGGGCGAGGACCTTCGTAAGATCCAGGCGAAGACGCGCCGGGTGCTTGAAGAGAACGTAAAGTTCCGGGAATTGGAAGAACGGTTTTCGAAATCCGAAAAGGCACTCGAATATTCTCTTAATCAGATCGACGATCTCCAGGGGAAACTCGCCCGCGAACTCAAAGATTTGCGCGACCCGCGCGCGCTTCCGCCGGAACTTCGCTCCCGTATCGATGCCCTCCGCATTTCCGGAAATTCCTGGTATTTACCCGGCGATACCGGGAACGCAACCTCCGCGTTGGTCATTCCCAAGAAAGATTTCACGTCCTTCGTAGACACCTTATTCGGAAGCCTTCTCAATCGCACGTCTTCCTCTCGCGATCTTTCCGGTTTACGTGAATCGCTTCTCAATAATCCGCAAAGTCTCGGAAGCGTGATTCCCGGATCCAAGGTAATTAATTTTGGAGACGCTGACGGATTCTATCTGGTGTACCAAAGCCAATTCTCGGTTCCTAACGGTCTCGAGAGTTCCAGTTGGGTGACGCTGGGCAACGTGGCTAAGGTGTGGGGAAACAACATCAGTGTTTCAGGTTATGTATTCGCGAGTCCTCCGAATGAACTAAACGCCCCTTGGGGTGATAAGGGAGTGAAGGTCTCCGTTGAGTCCCTGCAGGGTAAGAACTGGGTCAATTACCTGGACGTCGATTTCCACCGCTTCATTCAGAATATTCCTCCCGATACGCGGATGGCCTCGACGGCCCAGCAAAGCCGGATGATGATCTTTGAAG
>JBFIEP010000627.1:0-2100 GCA_041603335.1 Elusimicrobiota bacterium
CCGGTAAGAATAAGGTTTTCCGTTCCTATATAGGAACCGGCTACAACGGAACCATTGTCCCCGCAGTAATCCAACGCAACATCCTGGAAAATCCCGGCTGGTATACCCAGTACACTCCGTACCAGGCGGAAATCGCACAAGGACGCCTGGAAGCCCTTCTTAATTTCCAAACGATGATCATCGATCTAACGGGACTTGAAGTCGCCAACTCATCGATGCTCGATGAGGCGACGTCCGCCGCAGAAGCGATGACGATGGCCTTCAACGCGAAAGGTTCCGATGAACGCAAAACCATTCTCGTCTCGTCCTCCTGCCATCCCCAAACAATTGATTTGCTCAAAACCCGGGCATGGCCGCTCGGTCTAGAGGTCGTCGTTTCCGACCCTAAGGATTTCTCCTTCGACAAAAAACCCTTCGCAGCGCTGGTTCAGTATCCCACGTCCGATGGCCGCGTCGAAGACTACACCGCCCTCGCAGAAAAGATCCACAACCTCGACGGATTACTCATCGTTGCGGCCGACCTCCTTTCTCTCACGTTGCTGCGGGCCCCCGGAGAATTCGGTGCCGATATCGCAGTAGGAAATACCCAGCGTTTTGGAGTTCCCCTAGGTTTCGGCGGACCGCACGCAGGATTCTTCGCGACAAAGACTGCCTTCCAACGGCAAATGCCGGGCCGCATTGTGGGCGTCTCCAAAGACCAGCAAGGACGTCCGGCCCTGCGCCTAGCGCTTCAAACACGCGAACAGCATATCCGACGGGAACGTGCGACGAGTAATATCTGCACGGCGCAGGTACTCCTTGCCGTCATGGCATCGATGTACGCGGTGTACCACGGTCCCGCGGGCTTAAAAGAAATCGCCGCCCGCATCCGGCGATTCACCCTAATTTTAAAGAAAGGACTCGAGAGACTCGGGCACAAAGTTGATGACGCGATTTTCTTTGACACCATCCGCATCCACCTGAAGAAAGAAATTCGCGAGATCGTACTCGGGCGAGCGGAAGAAAAAGAAATCAATCTCAGACTCTTCGACGATGGATCACTCGGAATTTCACTGGACGAAACGGTCGGTCCAAAAGACGCTGCGGATCTATTTGAGGTCTTCGCGATTGATGGACGGGTTGAATTCACACCCGAAAGCGTCGCAGATGAAGTCGATGAGTCCCTCCCCGAGCTCCACGCCCGGACCAGCGAATACATGTCGCATCCGATCTTTCATAAAAACCGCTCAGAAACCGAGATGCTGCGCTACATCAACCGTCTTCAAACCCGGGATCTCTCCTTGACGTATTCCATGATTCCTTTGGGCTCCTGCACGATGAAGCTCAATGCGACAAGCGAAATGGTTCCCGTAACCTGGCGCAAATTTGCGGAAATGCATCCGTTTGCACCAAGCATACAAACAACCGGATATGCTGAATTGCTGCGCGATCTGGAACGGATGCTCGCTGAAATCACCGGGTTTTCCGCTGTTTCCCTGCAGCCCAACGCCGGCTCCCAAGGAGAATACGCCGGATTGCTGACGATCAAGAAGTATCACGAAAAGAACGGGGAAGGACACCGCAATGCGTGCCTAATCCCGCAATCAGCGCACGGAACCAATCCCGCCAGTGCCGCGATGGCAGGCATGAAAATCATCGTTGTTAAATGCGACGACCAAGGCAACATCGATGTTGCTGATCTCAAAGCAAAGGCCGAAGAACATAAAAACGATCTTTCGGCTCTCATGATCACGTATCCGTCGACGCACGGCGTATTTGAACCTACGATCAAGGAAATCTGCGGGATCGTCCACGACAACGGCGGCCAGGTCTACCTCGATGGCGCAAACCTCAACGCGCAGGTCGGATACTGCCGTCCCGGCGATTACGGTGCCGATGTCTGCCACCTTAACCTGCACAAGACTTTCTGTATTCCCCATGGCGGCGGCGGACCGGGCATGGGACCGATCGCAGTCGCACAGCACTTAGCTCCCTATCTTCCAAGCCATCCCCTTGTTAAAACCGGCGGCAAAGATGCGATCGGGGCGATCTCGGCAGCCCCGTGGGGAAGCCCTGCGATCCTCCCGATCACCTGGATGTACATCAAAATGATGGGAGCCG
>JBFIEP010000628.1:0-2099 GCA_041603335.1 Elusimicrobiota bacterium
CCACAGGACCCCGATATCCCCGACGATAGCTTTCTCATCGACTTTTCCAACCTGTCGCAATCAAAACAAGCTTCGGTTCTAAACGGCATGGATGCCTTGGACCGCGGGGATCCAAAAAACGCGTTCCAGATCGGGCATCAACTGCAGACGGAATACCCCAACAACTCCATCGGCTATCGCCTAGCCGCCCAAGCCCTCGCGGGCGCGGGGCAAACGCGAGAAGCGTTGAAGGAAGTTCAAAACGGACTTAAAAAATCTCCCGAAGACGAAGGCCTCAACGCTCTCGAGAAACTACTATCCCGCAGACTCAACCGCACATTTAATCCAAAATTATCGCTTAAGGATCCTAAAAAGAAACCTCTCAAGGATAATTCCTACCGAGGGAAAACGGGGGAGGGATCAACGCCACTCTCAGCCGTTACTCATACAGGCGCCCCACCCGCACGCTCCCTTGCCGAAATCAAGGAGGGGATGACCCTCCTCAGCGTCGGGGATCACAAAAAGGCTATCACGCATTTTACGGGCATTCTCAATAAGGATCCCAACAACGCACTCGTCTTCCGCCTACGCGCCCTCGCAAACTTCGAGATTGAACAATTTAAAACCGCACTGTCAGATATTAACGCAGGCCTCGAACATGCCCCCCAAGATACACGTGCGCACGAATTGCGCGGCCGTATCCTGAGCCAACTCGGTCAGGATTCTCAAGCGCAAGCGGCCTTCGACCGGGCTATCGAACTCGATCCGAGAAGCGCAACTCTCTACGTCTCACGCTCCCGTTTTCTAAAGAAGATCGGAGACCGGGCCGGAGAACTCGCGGATCTTAAACGCGCGGCGTCCCTCGATTCCGCCTATGAATCGCTCTACAGAAAAACCCTCACCCGCTACGAAGCCGAAGACCCAAAACCCCTCCCGGAAAAATCCCGGACCCGGTGGGCTCCGTTCCTAGGCGCAGGTGGCCTACTACTCATCGGCTTTCTCGCCTTCCGGAAACGGAACAGGGAAACGGGTACGACGCCCACCCCCACTGGAACCGATTACGAAATCCTTCGAAAACTCGGAGAAGGAGGCATGGGGGAAGTTTACGCCGTAAAAGACCGTCGCCTGGACAGGATCGACGCCGTAAAACGAATGAAGCCCGAGATCGCTTCCAATCCGGATGAACGCGCCCGTTTTCTAAGGGAGGCCCGAACCGTTGCGGCCCTTAAGCATCCCGGAATTGTCGAAATCCACCAAGTCATCGATGATGGCGACGATCTCTATCTTGTTTTTGAACTCATCGACGGGGGTACCCTCGCGGACAGGATTAAGATCGGCTCACTCAGCCTCGATGAAACTAAAAATATCATCTCCCAAATCGCGACCGCCCTCGACTACGCCCATTCCAAGGGAGTGATCCATCGAGATCTAAAACCCGCGAATATTCTCCTATCCGGCCGGACGGCCAAGGTGACCGATTTCGGGGTCGCACGGCGGCCGGGAGAAACCGTCGAGATCATCGGAACCCCCGGCTTCATGGCGCCCGAACAACTCCTCGGAAAGGTGTCCCCCGCCATCGACATCTATGCCCTCGCGGTCTGTGCCCGGGAGATGCTCGGCCGCCCGCTTCCGGATTCATTAGACCGCGCAACCGACCCCGATCCCGAAAAGCGTTTCGCCTCCGCGGGAGATTTTGCACGCGCGTTCTCCGACATCCAGTAAGTCCCATTTAGTACCATCCTCTTCAGTATGCATCACGCTGGATTTGTAGCCCTGATCGGTAGACCCAACGCGGGAAAATCCTCGTTGCTCAATGCGCTGTTGAAATTTCCGCTTTCCATCGTTTCGGCTAAACCCCAAACAACCCGCCACAAACTTCTCGGCATTCTCAATGGTGAGGATTATCAACTTTGCATGCTCGATACACCGGGCTGGCTCGACACGGCAAACGATAAACTCCAAGGCAGTCTAATCCGTGCTGCAAAAATCGCGGCCAAAGAAGATGCAGACATACTGCTCCTTGTCGTCGAACCCGAACGCCCCACCGCCGAGACCATCACCGCACTCAAATATCTCGCCGTAAGCGGGAAACCCTTAATCCTCGCGGTGAACAAATCCGA
>JBFIEP010000629.1:0-2090 GCA_041603335.1 Elusimicrobiota bacterium
TCGGCGCGGCGGTGCTTTCCTGGGGGCTGACGTCCTGGCCCGCACCGGCGCGCTCCCTGGTCTACTTCGCTCTCGCTTTCGGCGTTCTCCTTGTCCCGACAACATTGATGGGCGCCACACTGCCGGTCCTCACGCGGCGCGTAGGGGAACGGGAACTAGCGACACTCTACGGGGTTAATACACTCGGTGCCGTTCTCGGCGTTGCCGCCGCCGGCTTTGTCCTGCTCCCCGCAATCGGGGCGTCAAAGACGATGTTCTGCGCCGCCGCTCTCAATGCTGCCGCAGCTCTAATCGCCTGGACGACCTACGACACCCACAAAATTGCGCCCTCTGAAAAACCCTACCTCGTCCCCATCCCGACTTCGCTGCTCGTTCTATTAGGAACAACCGGCGCCGCGGCGATGATTTGCGAGGTCGCATGGACGCGTGCGTTTTCACTTGTGCTGGGTTCGACCACGTACGCCTTCACGATCATGCTAACGACCTTCCTCTTGGGACTTGCCGGGGGGAGTTTTTCATTTAGATTCCTACGGGGAAGACTGCTGCCCCCCCCTTCAAGACGGGACCTCGCCGCCTTGCTCGCGATAACGGGTTTTTTCATTTTCACTGGAATCTTCGCGTTTGATTTCTTCCCCTATGCTCTTGTCCGGACCGCAAGATGGGCGGCATTATCCACGGGACGTTTATGGGCGCTTCAATATTCTTTCTGCTCACTGGTCATGCTGCTGCCGACATTGCTGATGGGCGCGGTATTTCCTTACGCACTGGCGATCCTATCGCCGCGCGAAAAAGAGATCGCCGCCTCGACCGGTCTTTGTTATGCCGCCAATACCGGAGGTTCGATTATCGGCTCAGCCGCAGCGGGATTACTGCTGCTGCCTGTCATCGGGGTCAACGGCTGCTTGATCACCGCCAGCGCGGTTTATTTTCTATCGGCGGCGCTTTGCTATAACGCGCCGAGAGTCCGCCAAGTTTATATTGCCTTGGCGGCCGCGGTGATCGCATTCCAGCCCGCATTCAATCTCAGACTCTTCTCCAGCGGCATGTTTCTTTACGGGAAATATTACCGCTGGGTCGATGATGCCGCCGACTTCCGCAATGAACTCAACCGCGACCGGGTGCTGTTCCATAAGAGCGGAGCCAATGCCACCGTCACAGTTCTTGAAAGCCCCCACGCGGAACGCTATCTCCGGGTCAATGGAAAAACCGATGCCTCCGAAGGGGGCGATATGGGAACTCAATTGCTGCTGGGCTACCTTCCCTCCCTATTGCACCCCGGGACCGTTGAGAATGCCCTGGTCATCGGTCTCGGTGCCGGTCTCTCGGCAGGCGCCATTGCTACCGACCCTAAGGTTAAAAAAATCGACATTGTCGAAATAGAACCCGCGGTGGTGGAAGGGGCCCGCTTCTTCTCCCGGTCCAACCGCTCGGTTCTTGACGACCCCAGGGTGTCCTTCCACTTCGCGGATGCGCGTCAGGTCCTGGGATCTCCCGGGCCGGCGTACGACATCATCTCTTCAGAACCTTCCAACCCCTGGATTGCCGGCATCGGCTATCTCTTCACACAAGAAGCTTTTACAGCCGCCCGCGAACGGCTTACCGAAGACGGCATCTTCATCCAATGGTTTCATGCGTACTTTATGGCTGAAGAAGATTTTCAAATGGTCGTGCGCACATTCTTAGAAGTATTCCCGCACGCGATGCTTATGACCGACGGGGAATCCGATTATTTTCTGGTTGGAACCCGCAATCCGCTGAGCATCAACTACCCGCGTCTCGAAAAAAGGTTCACGGAAGACTCCAAACTGCGCTCGGACTTAAGACGTGTGGGGCGCGGTTTCGATCATCCCTTCACCCTTCTCGCGTCGGCATACACATTAGGAGGAGAAAATTTAAAACGCTACGCCGAAGGCGCGCCGATCCACGTGGATGACCGTCCCGTCCTTGAGTTCAACGCCGCCCGCAGCATCCACCTCCAACATTCAACGCGAATTCTAAAAGCACTGGTTAAGCACAAAACGGATTTTCTTCCCCCGGGAGTAGAAGGACTGACCGTAACCAACAAAGAGAAAGCGATGCTATTCGATAAA
>JBFIEP010000630.1:0-2090 GCA_041603335.1 Elusimicrobiota bacterium
CCGAGCGAAACTGGGGGTACTATCCTTCCAGGTCCCCGTAGCTTGTGCATCAAGCATGCCTTATCGATACGCGGGCCTCCTTCGAATTTTTTTTCAATTCCGGCAATTCGTGCGGACATGCGGTGAACTCTTCCAGTTCTAGAAGTCTGCCAGTTTCGGGCAAGGAGGGATGCAGGCAAGAAAACAATAAACCCTTTAATAATAAGGGTTAATTTACTATCACGTGATAGTGAAATTATGCTTTAAAAATATGAGCTTTCCAATTTATTAGTTGCACCTTAGAGCACCCGAAGGAGAGTCCTCGAAGAGGGCACCCGCTGAATGGGGTTATTCTCCGGAAGGACGTCAGATGGGCCCAATGGCCCTGCTCGTCGGGAAGGGTTCACGGCTACCCTATGGTGATGCTCTCCTTATTACCCCTGGCAACCCTACTCTTCGCGTCCCCCGCATATGCCGACCCCGTCATCGTCGTAGAACGCGTGGTCTTGGACGAAAATAAGCCGAAGGTATTCAAATACCGGAAACAAGGGGAAGGGTACACCTGCAAAAATGGCGTTGGTTTTACAGGGAAAAATGACATAGCCCTCCCCAAACTCATCAAAACCAAGCGCGGGGCGTGCGGACGCTTTCCCGACGCCCACCTTGAACAAACCAATCTGAGAGGAGCCAATTTTCGGGGGGCCGAGCTTAATTCCGCCCATCTCAGCCAAGCGAATTTAAAAGGCGCACAGCTTCGCTCTGCGGAGGTCAATTACGCCTTGCTGCTTGAGGCGAATCTCGCTGAAACCACGGCCGAACACGCCAATTTCGTGGCCAGCCGCTTGGACAATGCGAATTTAAAACGAGCCAAACTCATGGGGGCGAATTTCGTTGTGTCTTCTATCGTGGGAGCCAACCTGGTAGAAGCTAATCTCGATGGCGCTGTTATGAACGGCGTCGATGCTCAAAAGGCCAAGATGGGAAAATCGACGATGCGCCGCGTCGTCGCCCGCGGTGCCGATTTCCGCGGAGCCTCTCTCGGCGGAGCCGACCTGCGCAACGCCGATTTATACCGCACGAATCTACAGCAGGCAAAACTTACGGGAGCGAATCTAAAATCCGCGAACCTTTTCGATGCCGACTTGCGCGATGCAAATCTCACCGCGGCGGATTTGCGGTACGCGAACTTAAGCAAAGCCGATTTGCGCGGCGCGATTCTCTCGCAGGCACGCCTCAAGGGTGCAAAACTCTCCGGAGCCGTCATCAACGATCAAACCGTCCTTCCCATCGGCCCGGTGGAAGCCGAAGACCGTGGAATGATCGAAGAGTAGTATTCTATACGTGTGCTGCCCGATCTAAAGGAAGGTCAAACAATCCGCTTCGAACGTCCGATTACCGAAGAGGATGTCCTCCAATTCGCGGAGGTCTCGGGCGACAAGGGACGCCATCACCTCGAAAAAGACGATCAAGGGCGCCTTATGGCGCACGGACTCCTAACTGCGACTCTTCCAACGAAACTCGGAGGAGATCTAAACTACATGGCGAGAAAGATGTCCTTTGATTTTCGTCTGCCTGTTTTTTCAGGAGAAACACTCATCTGCATCGGGACGGTCATCTCGATCATCCGGCGCCCAAAACGTCTCAAGGCTAAATTCGGCTTCGAGATTACGAACCAAAAATCCGAACTCGTTGCGACGGGTGAAACCTTCGGCTACATTTTGGACCAATGAGACTCGTCTACACTCTCGTCTTCTTAAATATTATCGTTGGCGCCGGTGCGTGGATGTACGACAACACCATCACCGTTATGGATTCGCTGCAGGTTGTAAAACTCCGTCTCCAAGGCGTCCGGACAATCCAAAAAGGTCCCCTAGAGATCCTTATAAACGACCGCTGCCGAACGGGAAAAACCTGTCGATGCGTGGCCCTCATCCATGGACTGGGCGATAACGCAATGACATGGAGCAACGTGCTCGTCGCCGCGCCCGAAGACATTCGCGTCTACGCCCCGAACATGCCCGGCGCCGGCAGGAGCGTTCGCCCGCAAAGCGATGACGCCTGGAGAATCCCTTCCCAGGCCGGCGTCCTCCATACTGTTTTATCGCGCACGA
>JBFIEP010000631.1:0-2085 GCA_041603335.1 Elusimicrobiota bacterium
GAGTTTGTCGACCGCTTGCCGATGGTCGTTTTCTTTCGCTTCTATTTCGGCCTTTAAATGATCCTGCGCCTTTTCAAAGGCCGCCTCAATTTCGAGGCGTTTCTTGCCGGATTGCTCGGCAAGTTTGTCCATCTGAGAGCTATGTTCTTCTCGAAGGTCCCGTAATTCGGCTTCCCGGCGTACTTCGGCGGCCTTGAGGGAACTTTGCAGGCGGGCCTTTTCACTATGGAAATCGGAGCGCATGATCTCGCGTTCTTCGGCGAAGCGGGCTTCCAGGGCACGCAGGTCGAAGTCGCGGGATTTCTCCCTTTCTTTCGCGGCTTCGATTTGGGAATGCAGGGTTTCCCGCATTCGGGAGTTGTCTTCCGTTCGGATCCTTCTTTCTTCTTCCAGGGTTTCGCGACGCTGTTTTTGATGTAAATCGGAGTATTGGGAGAGCGTTTCCGCGTGCCGGGTTTCCGACTCCTGGATCGCTTCGTTATGGGATTTGTCTAGAATGGCTTCGAGTTCCCGTATGCGTTCCCGGTGCGCGGTTGCTTGTTTAGTTTGCTCCAGCAGTTGAGCGTCGGATTCTTCGCGAAGTTTGAGCCGAAGCACATGTGTTTCCTCGGCGTGAATTTGGGTCTTTTTAATATATTCGAGTTTATCCCTTTCTCTTTCGGTGTCGTAAAACTTTCGAAGTGCCTCTAGGTCCGCTTCGTTGCGGGCACGGATTTCGTCCTCGCGTACGCCGGCTTTTTTGCGGACATTATCTAAGCGGGCCTGCAATGCCGTCAACGTGGAGTCATGAGCGGATTGAAGTTCTTCGATCCGTTGAGCGGTGGCGGATGCGCGCGAGCGCTCCTTCTCTATAAGAGTTTTTTGAAGAGCCTGGAAAGTCTGTTCGTATTCCTGGGCAACATCTTCGCGGAGGCGGTTTTGTTTTTCAAGAAGCTGTTGGCGTTCCTCCTGAAAGGCCTCCTGCTGTGTCCGGAAGGATTCCCCGGCATCGGACAGAGAGCGGGCATGGGCTTCGGTTTGCTTCAGGTGTTCGGATTGAAGAGAGGCGAGATCTTCCTCGAAGCGGCGGGATTGATCCCGGTGCCGTTGGTGGTAATCTTTTTCGAGTTGGGTCAGATCGAGCTCTTGTTTGGCAATTTGATCTTCACGTTCCGACAAAAGGGACTCAAGACGCGCGCGTTCGGCGTGCCAACTTTCCTGCAGCGACTTCGCTTCATCCTTGGCCCGGTTGATGTGCCGGGTTTGTTCTTCTAAAAGTTTCTTGCGGAGTCTTTCGATGTCCTCATCGAGCTCCGCACGTTTAGCGTGGTAGTTATGTTCAAGGGAAAGAATCTTTTGCTGATATTCGTCCGCCTGCTTGACGCTCGTACTGTGGGCGCGTTCCCGTACGGCGTCGAGTTTCGCTTGTTCCTCTGTGAGAGCGGCGTCGTGGTCCTTTTGGACGGCTTCGAGTTCCAGGCGGTATTTCCGCTGGGCATCGGTAAGGGCGGCGGAATAGACCCCCTCCATTTCACTAAGCCGCTTGTTATTTTCTTCCAGTTCCCGACGATGCGCGTCTTCGGCTTCCTGGAGGCGTTTGCGCACTTTCTTTTCAAGATCGGCCTTGGCAGCCTCGATATCGGTCCGGCGCCGAATGAACTCTTCAACATCGACCTCACCTTTGAAAAGATCGTTGAGGATTGTCTGCATTTCGGAGACGAAGCGTTCTTTCTCCGTGATGCGTTTTGCCCGATCTTCAACCGAGCGTTTAAAGGACTCTAATTCGTCAACGGATTGCTGGCGTGCGCCGTGGGCTTGCTGGAGAAGTGCGTGTGTATCGGAATTAGATTTTTCGAGATTACGGATTCGCTCCAGGGCCCAACGCAGCGTCATGCGCGCTGTGTCCAGGTTCGCAATATTGTCGAGCAATATTTCCGGGTCGTTGTGAGGTATTTCGGGCATAGGTGGTCCCGAATGTAGGGTAGCAGGCACCCTCCAAGGGCGCAACGCCATAAATGTTACAGAATCGAAGAAATTTAGCGGGAATATCGGAGCTAAAAAAGAGTTGCTCCCCCAGTTTCGCTCGGCCCCGTGGGGGCCGACCGC
>JBFIEP010000632.1:0-2085 GCA_041603335.1 Elusimicrobiota bacterium
CCAATGCGGTTTCAAGACTGTCGGCGGTTGCCGCCTGCGGAACTCGTTTCCCATCGCTGAATAGTTTCATGACTCCCCCTGAGTGCCGCTGCACTCTCCGTATTGATACGGACAAGGGGAGGAAAAAGTTCCCTTAAATTATTTTTTCACGGTCGCAAGAGTCGGCCCAGGGAGCTATTCCATCTCCTGATCGTATGAAGAGGTGAAAAGGTTTACTGGTTTTGTCCCCTTCCGCTGAAGTTGGACAGTTGGATGTTAGTCTATTAGGCCGACGGATTTGAGTTCCGCATCGACCATCGTGTGCACGAGAAACTTGAAATCGGTCTTAGGCTTCCAGCCTAGCGCTTTTTCGGCCTTTGAATAGTCGCCTTCAAGGTGAGCGGCTTCGGCCGGTCGCAGGTAGCGTTTGTCGAATTCTACATGCGATTTCCATTTGAGGTTTACGTGTGAGAAGGCTTCTTCCACGAAATCCTGGACACTGTGGCTCTTACCGGTCGCGATCACGAAGTCGTCGGGATTTTTCTGCTGAAGCATCATCCACATCGCCTCAACGTACTCCGGGGCATAACCCCAATCTCGACGAGCCTCTAAATTGCCGAGATATAATTTTTTTTCGATCCCGGCTTTGATGCGTGCGACCGAACGGGCTATCTTACGAGTTACAAACGTTTCCCCGCGGCGGGGGGACTCGTGGTTGAATAAAATCCCGTTGCAGGCGAACATACCGTAAGCCTCGCGGTAGTTGCGGGTCAAGTGAAACGCGTAGACCTTTGCACAGGCGTAAGGGCTTCTCGGATGGAAGGGCGTTCCTTCGTTTTGGGGCGCAGGCGACGAGCCGTACATCTCGCTTGAAGAGGCCTGGTAAAACTTGGCATCAATTCCTGCTTCGCGCATCGCGTCGAGAATGCGGAGGGTTCCAAGGCCTGTTACATCTCCTGTGTATTCCGGGAGGTCGAAACTAACACGGACATGGCTTTGTGCCCCTAGATGGTATATCTCAGCAGGCCTAACCTTATCGAGTAAACGATTCAAGCTGCTCCCGTCGGTTAGATCGGCGTAATGTAGAAATAGTCTCCGTTTCGATTCGTGCGGGTCCTGATAAATATCGTCAAGGCGGTTGGTATTAAATGAACTTGACCTGCGGATGATCCCATGGACGTCATAGCCCTTGGAGAGCAGTAGTTCCGCTAAGTAAGAACCGTCTTGACCTGTGATTCCAGTAATGAGCGCAGTTTTCTTCATGAGTTTTCACGGTACCATTGAACGGTTTCGGACAGCCCTTTTTCGAACGTCGTTTTTGCCTTAAACCCAAATTTAGAATCTGCTTGTGAGGTGTCGAGTCGTCTTCGCCGCTGTCCGTCAGGGCGGGATGAGTCCCATTCGATTTTTCCCTCAAATTCGACGGCCTTCGCCACAGTTTCTGCAAGAATCTTGATCGAAATTTCTCCGCCGGTGCCGAGATTAACCGGTTCTGAGCCGTCATAGCGCTCTGCGGCCAAAACAATCCCTTCGGCCGCATCGCGTACGAATAGAAATTCACGTGTTGGTTTTCCCGTACCCCATAAGGTTGCGGATTTTTCACCGGCATTTTTCGCTTCGATGAACTTGCGGATCATGGCTGGGATGACGTGGCTGTTTTCGGGGTCAAAGTTATCACCGGGACCGTAGAGATTAACGGGCAGGAGATAAATGGCGTTTGTGCCGTATTGCTTCCGGTAGGATTGTGCCTGGACGAGCAGTGCTCGTTTTGCGATTCCGTAGGGGGCGTTGGTTTCTTCCGGATACCCGTCCCAGAGGGTTTCTTCGCGAAAGGGAACCGGCGTTAATTTGGGATAGGAGCAAATTGTTCCGATTATGACGATCTTCTCAATTTTGCGCAGCCGGGCATTTTCGATTAAATGGGCCCCCATCATTAGATTGTCGTAGAAGTATTTTCCGGGATTTGCGGCGTTGGCGCCGATACCGCCGACGACGCCGGCCGCGTGGATGATGATATCGGTCGGATGTTCGTCGAGTAAGGCTGCGGACCGCTCGGCTAGGGTCAGATCGTATTCGCTGCTGCGCGGGACGAAAATTTCACTCACG
>JBFIEP010000633.1:0-2079 GCA_041603335.1 Elusimicrobiota bacterium
GCAGCCGATGCCTTCAGGGGCCGGTGCTGGAGCTCCTTCTGGAGCCAGTACACCCCAAAATGAGCTCGAAGTTCTTCTTAAGCAGTTGGTGGAGAAAGGCGGATCGGATCTCCATCTGCTTCATGGGTACGCTCCGATTTTCCGGATAGCGACCGAGGTGACATCCTTTTCGAGCACTCCCCTCGATACCAAGTCGATTTTAAACCTTGTCTCAGGCTATATTGATGAGGCGAATCGAAAAAGGTTTGAGGAAGATTGCCGGGTAAATGTTTCGTTTACGCTCAATGGAGTTGGTCGATTCCGGATGAATGTCGCAAAAGCCCAAGGGACGGTTTCCGCTTCAATCAGAGCGATTCCAAATAAGATTTACCCCCTCTCCGCCCTAGGTCTCCCTCCGATTGTTGCCCAACTGACCCAAAAAAAGAAAGGAATTATTTTGATAACCGGTTCCACCGGAAGCGGAAAAAGTACCACCATGGCAGCGATGTTGGATCACATCAATAAGGTCGGAAATCCCGGAAAGGTTGTGACGATTGAAGACCCTATTGAAACCCTATTCGCTCCCCAGAAATGTTTTTTCCTTCAGCGTGAAGTGGGTATCGATACGCCTTCTTTTGAAATGGGAATTGAGGATGCGCTCCGCCAGGATCCCGACATCATTTCCATCGGCGAGTTGCGTAATGCCGAGTCGATCAAAGCGGCTTTGACGGCGGCGGAAACCGGGCACCTTGTGCTTTCAACCCTGCACACGCCTGATGCCGCTAAGACGGCGCAGCGTATTATCGCATCTTTTCCGGGAAATGAGCAGGAAACGGTTCGGGATCAGGTTTCAACAACGCTGGAAGCGGTCATCTCCCAGCATTTGCTGCCGCGTGCCGATGGGAAGGGCCTTGTGCTTGCCATTGAAGTCTTGCTCGCTACGCCGGCGGCCCGTCAATTGATCAAGAAGGGTGATCTGGGTCAGTTGTACGATATCCTTCAAACGGGGACGAGTCAGGGCATGATCTCGATGGACGCTTCTATAAAAAATTTGTTCCAACGAAACATGATCAAGCGTGAGATCGCTCTGGGACTGATTCGAAATTCGTCTCTACTAGCCTAGTGGGTCTATTTACGGCATTTTTAGCCGTGCTGTTGGTTTGCAGTGCCTCCTCCCCTGCCGATTCTCGACCCCAAAGTAAAAAACACGTTCGAACGTCGGTCACAAAATGTCCCCCGCATACGGTTCCGATGCGCACGGTCGACTCACGGGAGCCGTGGGCCTGTGTTCTAAAAGACGAAAAGTACCGTGAGGGAATTGAGTGTCCCCGCGGGAGTCGGGCCATTACAACGGACAATACATACGATCCGTTTAAATGCGCACTCCATGAGATCCGTCTAATCGCTCCGCGCGGGATGTGTAAACCCGGATACCGGGCGATTCCGACCAGTGATCCTGAAAAAGATTTTGATTGTGAGAAGTTGGGAAAGGGTTTCGGAAGAGGGCCCCGCTGCCCGCGCGGGACGCGACCGGTTCCAACTCCCCAGTCCTTACAGCCATTTACGTGTATCGCAGAAAGCTTTAAGCCCCAGTCTACGGAACCGGTCCTTGCGCCCTCGTTCGAACCGATACTCAAGGGAAAGAAGAAACACCGACAAAAAGGTAAAAAACGTTGCCCGAAGGGAACGCGCAAGCATAAGACCGATGATCCATTAGAGCCGATTGTGTGTGTGCGCTCAGACAAGGTACGCCCGGCCCGGCTTCGCTATAAATCGTACCGGATCGGCGGCGAATTATCGATCAAGTATCCGCGGGATTGGAGTCTTAATGACTCGTGGCGCAAGGATCCTCCCTCGCTCCACATTATGCCGGGAGAAGCGCGGGACGGAAGACCCGTGACATTGAGCATCGTACGGGAGCGTTCCGGGGGTCCGGATTTCGTAAACTTTGACAGTCGGGTCTTTCAGGAAAAGGAATACCAGGGAGCGGTGGAAAAAGGCCGCAGCGAGGTCGGAGGGCGTCAGGCGGTACATCTTGAGGTCCCCTCCCAATCGGCAATGACTTTGGTTCCGGCTAAAAACGGATACTTTGTCCTTTCC
>JBFIEP010000634.1:0-2076 GCA_041603335.1 Elusimicrobiota bacterium
GAGGCCCAGGTTCAGCTCGCCGTCGTTCAAGCGAAGAAAGGCAAGATGGAGGAAGCTTTCACTAGCGTCGACCGGGCGATAAAAATGGGAAAAGGTGACTCAAAAACCTTAACCTTGCATTCATTCCTGGCACAGAGAAACGGGGACCATGATGTCGCTGTGAAATCGGCGACGAAGGCTTTAAAGCTGGACCCGAACAATGAAACCGCGTTAGCCATCCAAAAGCTCTCCATCAGGAAAGCCCCAACGGTCGATCTAAAATCGATCTTTAAGAAAGACCGAAAAGAAGACCTGGAGAAAGGATCGGATTTTAAAAAAAGTGGTACAGAGCAGCGACACGGCAAGATCGATCCCCCAGGGGAGACCCATCGCCCCCTTACACGTGCCGGGCGTCTCATTCAAACCGCAGATAGAGAACTTCAGCTCTCAGATCTCACGAATGCCCTTCTTCATGTCAGTCAGGCCATCGATGAGGACCCTCTCGACCCTCACGGTTGGGCTCTGCGATCGGAGATTTCCAATAAGCTCGGCAACTACGAAGCCGCGGCTAAAGACGCGAAAGAGGCAGTTAGGCTGGACCCGGATAACGCCCGTGCATTGAGAAATTTAGCGTTCGCCCAGTACCAGATGGGGGATATAAAATCTGCCCTGGAGAATATTGAAAGAGCGGTAGAGTTAGAACCGCTCAACGCGATGGGCTATCTTTACCGCGGGATGATTTTTGAGAGGTTGGGAGAAGCGGATCGTGCGCTAAAGAGTTTTGCCCGAGCGGCATTACTAGATTCTTCGTTAAAACCTTTTCATGAAGAAGCAAAGAAGCGGCTTGGTACTACCGCGGAGTCTCCGCAGGGATGGTTTAGCGGTTGGACATTATCCCCCCGCACTTGGTGGCGTGGAGCCGTCGTCCTCATCGCATTGATGTTCATCTGCTGTGGTTTATGGGATCTGATGACAGGAAGGCGTTTCACTTCGACCTTCAGGAGCATGTTCGGTCGTAAGAGTTCTAACCAAGGAAATGACGAGGTCATTGGCGCCAATTCTACATTGGGTAAGGGTGATATTCTTGGCGGCCTCTATCGGATCGAGGGTGAGATGGCCCGGGGCGGCATGGGGGTGGTCTATTCCGCGCTGGACGAAGCGCTTCAACGCAGGGTCGCGATCAAGCAGTTAAAACGCGATGAACATACCACACGCGAAGACTTAGAGCGATTTCTAAAAGAGGCTCGGTTTGTTGCGCAGCTCAAGCATCCGAACCTCGCCGAGATCTACAATGTCGTCGATGACGGTGATCTTTTTCTCGTCTTTGAATTGGTGAAGGGACGAGCCTTGGACGGTGTGATAACGGATAAGGGGCGTATAGACCTTCAGGACTCTCTAAACATCTTAAAGGATGTCTGTGCGGGACTCTCCTATGCACACGCGCAAAAGATCATCCATCGCGATCTAAAACCTTCGAACATTATGATCACCGAAGACGGCATCTGCAAAGTCATGGATTTCGGAATTGCCCACCAATCGCAGAATTTGGCGACATTCTCAGAGACTGGGGCATCCGGAACTCCCCCCTATATGGCCCCCGAACAGGCGATGGGTTCCGTCTCAAAAGCATCCGACATATACGCCTTGGGCGTGATGATCTTTGAGATGCTGACCGGCCAAAGACCCTTCACCGGACGTGATTTTCACGAGCGGAAGATTCGTGAGGACTTTCCTCTTGCGACGAGTCTGAATCCGGATCTTCCAAAAGCGATTGATGAATTCTTCGAAATGGTTTTGCGGGCAGACCCTACAAAACGTCCCCCCGATGCCGAAAGCCTGCTCGCGGCCTTTGAGCAGGCTTGCCCCCCGTTGCCCTAAGACAGGACTAGTGCGAATGAGCCTCTTCCCCATCGTGGGAATGCGTCTCCTCGGTGGGCTCTTCTTCACCCAGAAGATACCACTCGGGCAGTTCTTCGTCAGTTTCTTCGGCATTATTTTCTTGGCTTGATGCCTTTGTCGAATTCAATTCCCCATGGGCGTGCACATGGGCGTCGTGGCTGAAGGCCAATTCATCGGCGTAGACTTCGTGGCTGTAGC
>JBFIEP010000635.1:0-2074 GCA_041603335.1 Elusimicrobiota bacterium
GGCCACGAATCAGACACTTCTGTTGAGCGTTTCGCAGCGAGTAAACGCTCGGCATCCCCACTCGAAACACCTTGTTTGTTTCCAGCAGCCCGTAGAACACGTTTAATCGCTTTACGCGCGGTCGGGAGAGAATGGACCTTGGTATCGGAAGCGGCGGCAAGGTCTCGCGCCGCCTCGCCTGTGATTTCGAAATAAGCCTGCTTGGCCGTTGCGAGCGCCTCTTGCTCCAGGCGGTTCGGGTCCGAGTGGGTCCGCAGATTCCAAACCGTTTTAATTCGGTCTATGGCACGTCCTTTAAAAGCTTTTGAGGGGGAGTCAGCGGTAAGTAGATTTGAGTATTGCCGAACGGATTCCACAAGGCCGATCGCCGCCGTTTCGACTCCCCATGCATAGGCCGATTCCCAAAACGTGCCGAGAGGTTTGCGTAGTTCTTCGATGCCATGGGGTTGGAGAATGAGCGCGCCGCCTGAGACGCCAACGTGATGTTTACCGCCCTTTAATTTTTCCCGATTGATCTGAATGCCCAACACGGTTCTGCGCTCGCGTAAATCGCAAGGGATGGCATAGCCCCGAGTGACTTCTTTCGGATTGCAGCTGCCGGTGCAGAGCGCACCGATGCCTGATCCGATCGCTGCGGTATCGCACGCCGCGACAGCCTTCGCGAAGGCTTGGCGGGTTTTAATCCGGTCTACAAGGACGGTTTTCCGCAGATCCTCGAGCCATTTCTTCATGCTCGTGTGCTGGTTTTTGCGATCGGGGGTTAGCTGTTTCCATTCTTTGGAGGGGGCATTCCATCGTTTTAGCAGGGCGGCGGAGCGCTGTTGAAGCTTTTTGATTTTTTTGCCTTCAGAAGCAACCGTGGTCCCTTGCTGCCCAAAGCTGGTTAGGTTGAGTTGGAGATTCCGGTCCAGCGTGTTAATTTCAATAACGAGAGAATTTGTTTCTTGGGAAATCTTATCGAGCCGGGAAGGGGCGGCGTCGGCCGAAGACGCGAGCGCAAATGCGGCGATGACCCAAAGGATCCTCATCGGCAATAGGTTAAAAGGCGGTTTGGACTACGTCAAGTCGGGGGCATCAAACCTTCCCGACGAGTCCTGCGATCAGGAATCTGGGCCCTTTGGGCCCGCCGCGTCAGGGTCCGGTGCCCCACGTAATTGTCGGGCGTTCCGATATACTCAAGATACAATGATCATTCAGGAAAACGAACAGCGGGAAGAAACTGAAAAAGAGATTTACGCGACTCTTGCAGCAGCCTTCGTTACTATCTCGATTCTGTTAGTCGTAACCTAGCGCCGCGCTCTGCGCCGTGCGGGGTAGCTGCCAAGAATCTTAAGGTACGCTGTCTCTTTTTTAACTTCCGAGAGGGCCCTTGCGATCGCAGGCGAGTCGACGCGCCCTTCGAAATCCACAAAAAAACGGTATTGGAACGGTTTCCCGGGTTCGGGGCGGCTTTCCAGTTTGGTCAGATTAATTTTGTGCTCATGCAGGTGGTTGAGCGCGCGCAGCAGCGCGCCTTCTTTGTGAGCGGTCGCCATCACAATCGAAGTTTTGCACGGTACGTTCGCCGGCGGGGGAGGGGCGTCGTGGGCCACGATGACAAACCGGGTGAAATTGTCTTTCTGATCGGCTAGATCCCGTTTGAGGACTTTAAGCCCGTAGCGTTTCCCGGCTTCTTCGCTCGCGATGGCGGCCTGTGCGATATCCTTATCCTCGGCAACCTTGGCAACGGCCATCGCCGTATCGGTGAAGTATTCCGTTACGCATTGGTTGAGACCGGAAAGAAAGCGCGTGCATTGGGCCAGGGCTTGGGGATGGGACAATACCCGGCGGATTTTATTCACGGGTACTTTTTCAACGGCCAGCAGGCAGTGGGAGACAGGCAGAATCTCTTCGCCGATAATGCGCAGCCGGGAGCGCGATAGAATGTCGTAAACCTCATTGATGCTTCCGGCGGTGGTATTCTCAACGGGGAGGATCGCGAAATCCGCTTCCCCGTCATCGACGGCGGCGACAGCTCCGGAAAAAGCGGTTCGACCCAATAGGCTGATCTTTCCTTGGCGGGCGGCGAAGAAAC
>JBFIEP010000636.1:0-2068 GCA_041603335.1 Elusimicrobiota bacterium
GACGACGGAGAGTGTCTCCTCGAAATTTAACGCTACAAACGGACCTTCCGTCGCGCGCGCGCGGAAGTGGTAGCGGGTATTGGGAGTAAGGTTTGTGAATACAGCGTTTAGGTTGAAGGTTTGACTGCTTAATAATGTCCCCGAGAAGTCGGAGGCGGTTGAGGCGTGGGCGATATACTGCAGTCCGGATGGGTTTCCGTTTAAGACCCAATTCGCCTGGATTTGCGTTTCTCCGATGTTGTTGAAGGCGGCGATTCCGGGTGCGACCAGCGGGGTGCCGGTAAATTGCTGTCCGGAGAGATTGAAGTTGACGGCGCCGGGTTCGTTGAGGGTTCCTATCCTCAGGTAGTAGGTTGTAAACGAAAGTAAACCTGTCACCGTGAGCGAGGCATTTTGGTTATTGGGTGTTCCCGAGGTAATCAGGGTTCCGGAAAAATCAGAAGCGGTCGAGGCATCGAGGCGATACCCGAAACTCGAGGATGCCCGCGGCGCGGCGGGAAGGGTTGTATAGTTTGCGGTGATGCTTGTTTCAAAGACGCCAAACGACGCGACCGAAGTAACGATCGAAAGTGTTGACGTCGAGGCAGAGACTCCGTCGGGCCCTTCTCCGCAGCCGTTGTTGCCGCGCACGAGGAGTTGGACCGTCGTATTAGGCTGGAGTCCCGTTTGAAGATAATCGGTTGCGGAAACGTTTGTAATTAAGGACAGAGTATCTGCGAAATAAAGGTTGTAGTTGGATGCACCGCCGATTTCAGACCAGGTCCACGAAATTGATGAAGGACCCACGACATTGGATTGGATGGCGGAGGCCGAGGAAACGATGACATCCCCGCATCCGAAAACACGGAGTTTTCCGCTGCCCCAGAGATTGTTTGGGGTGGCCCCCGTTGCTGCGACTTTGGAGTCAACACGGGCATGGCTGGTGATGATCGTTTTAAATTGATCCACGGTCATGTCGGTATCGCCTTCAAGAGCAAGGACCGCCGCACCCGCAACGACGGGTGCGGAAAAACTCGTACCGCTGATCATCCGGTGTTTTCCGTCTTTTTGAATAAAGGTGATTGATAAACCGGTGTTGCTTTTTGAGTGAGCGGTTGCCAGTCTTTCGCCGGGAGCGGTGATGTCGGGCTTGACGCGCCCGTCCCGGGTCGGCCCCAGGGAGCTGAATTTCGAGATATCACCGACGATCCCCGCCGTACAATTGGGGTCATCGATATAATTATTGTTGTCATCGGCGGTCCAGGTGCGTTTAACGCAATAGGATCCAACCGCGATAACATTGTTTGCGGTAGCCGGGACGCTGATGGTTCTGCTGGATTCGACAAAGTTCGCCCACGACGCCCCGGCAAAAGTCGAGACCCAGCCGTCCACCCGTCCCGTTGCACCGTTAGCGCTTCGCTGAAGGCGAATATAGAAGTTGGAGGCTGTGATGATTCCGTCGACCTGGACAAGCATCTGGCGGTCTCCGGAAGGATGGCTCCCAGGAAGGTTTGTGATTTGAATGACATCGCTTCCAATGGAACTTGTGGTGTCCTGCCCCGGGGACGCGGTAACAGCTCCAGACCCGCCTAAGGCGGTCGATACCGTAACGGTGTATAGGTCGCCTGCAGGAACCCAAAATTCAGCATCGATAGACGTAATCGATTGGGTTCGTTGGAGTTGGAAGGTCTCCTCGCCGCTTGCGGAAATCGTGGTTGCGGCATGGATGGAGTCGGCCGCCTCGTTGCCCATCGACACGATGACGGGAACCGTCGACGCGATGGCTGCGATACTGGTTTCATAAGAGCTAGTTCCGTCGTGGGGGCCGGAGTGGGATCCGACGCTCAGATTGATCACAACCCGTTTCCCGAGGCTGGCGGCCTTATTGACGATGTATTGGACACCATCGGCAATATCGGTATTGAAGAGGGTTGTTTTTACAACGATAAGATCCGCATCGGGAGCCATTCCGACAAAGGTACCGCTTGGAACGTCTCCATCGGTGAAGCTGCCGTCGCCTCCGGCAACGCCAAGAACGGACGTGCCGTGGCCGACGGAGTCGGTTTGACGCAGCACGCCGGCGGGAATA
>JBFIEP010000637.1:0-2062 GCA_041603335.1 Elusimicrobiota bacterium
CGCTTTCCGTCGACCACCTATGGCACGCCATTGACGCGTTCCAGAAAGAAGACATGATGAATTTCAGCCAGGAGACCCAAGCGGCGGCGCTCTTAGCGGAACAACTGGCGCCGAGAGCCACGCGGATGGCACGGTATGAGGCCCTGTTTAACCGTTTGGATCTTTTTACCAAGGGCATGGCCCTTTATATTTTCGGATTTCTCACTGCGGCGTTTTTCTGGCTTAAAGGCGGGGAGAAAATACGTTTGACCGCCAACTCCTTGGTGTGGGTTGCTTTTGCCGTGCACACGTTAGGGATGATTGCCCGTATGGTTTTGGCCGGTCGTCCGCCCGTTACAAACCTGTATTCTTCTGCGGTTTTCGTCGGGTGGGGAGCCGTCGGCATGGGGTTGGCGCTCGAGCACTGGCATAAGAACGGAATCGGTTCCGCGGCCTCGGCCGTTGTGGGATTTGCGACCTTGGTCATCGCCCATCACCTCGCGATGAGCGGCGACACGATGGGGATGATGCAGGCGGTTCTGGATTCCAATTTCTGGTTAGCCACCCACGTCATTACGATTACCATCGGATACAGTTCGGTTTTCCTCGCTGGAGCGTTGGCTCATGTCTATCTCATTGGAAATGTCCTGGGGAAGTTGACGGATAAAACCCGGAAGTCGCTGATGCAGATGGTTTATGGTGTAACGTGCTTCTCGCTCCTATTTACCTTTGTAGGCACGGTCTTGGGCGGCATTTGGGCCGATCAAAGCTGGGGACGCTTCTGGGGCTGGGACCCCAAGGAAAACGGGGCGCTTCTCATCGTCTTATGGCTTTCTGTGATGCTGCATGCTCGATTTTCCGGACATATCCGTGAAAACGGCTTTATGGTGTCTGCGGTCTTTGCCAATATCGTCACGGCATTGGCCTGGTTCGGAGTCAACATGCTGGGCGTGGGGCTCCATTCCTACGGGTTCATGGATAAGGCCGCCTTTTGGCTTCTGACGTTTAGCATCGTCCAAATGCTTGTGATGGCTCTCGGGTTTTTCCCAAAAGGGCTGTTCCTACCACATAAATCTAAAACCGCTTAACGTTCCAAATTGGACGCCTCTTACTTAAACGGGTTTGAATTGATTTTACCCCTCCCCGCCCCTCTCCCCCGAGGGGGGGGCGGATCTATCCCTATCGGTTTAAATAATCTATTTACCTGGTATTTTTGTTGCCTCTACAGAGCGTGAAACCTGTTTAAATTATTGGGTTTCATGGCACAAGCGTTGCATTGTAGAAGTTACGGTAGTAGTTTTACTGTAAAGAAAAAAAGTGACCGTTGATTAGATACGCGCACTCCAAATTAAGGTGGTAAAAAAAATGACCATTAAAACTTTCTGGAAGGGAATAGCGGCTGGGCTTCTTCTAAGTGCCTTCGCGATTCTTGGAGGAAGCGGAGGTAATCCGGTCGCAGCGGAATCCTCGGCATCATACGTGGGGGCATCGACCTGTCTGGCTTGCCACGAAGACCGAGGCGAGGCATACAAGAAAACGCTGCACGGGCAAAAGCTCCCGCTTGCAAAGGAAATTACTTTTGAGAAATCCTGCGAAACGTGTCACGGCCCCGGCAGCAAACATGCCGATGCCGGTGGCGATAAGGAGGATCCGGGTTTTAGTTCGATTAAGAATCCGAATTCTGAGACTTGCTTGACCTGCCATACGGGGGGAGAGACCAAGCTGTGGGGCATTAGCACCCATAAGCAGGAAGGTTTGGACTGCACCAAGTGCCACAGCGTGCATGAGGGGAAAGGACCGAAGGCCCTCCATCTCTCGGATACCGAGACCTGCCTGCAATGCCACAAGAAGCAGCGCATGGAAGGACAGCTTCCTTCTCACCATCCCGTTGCTGAAGGGCGAATGAGCTGCTCGGACTGTCACAATCCTCACGGCGGGGAGTCGGGAAATATCCGGGCTGAGACCGTCAACGAGCTCTGTTATACGTGCCATGCCGAAAAGGCGGGACCGTTTAAGTTCGAACATCCGCCCGTCGCCGAAAACTGCTTGAACTGCCACTACCCGCACGGTTCGCAGAACAAGC
>JBFIEP010000638.1:0-2052 GCA_041603335.1 Elusimicrobiota bacterium
CCCAGCCGAGGCGATCGATGGATTTGAGGACATCGGGGCCGACGCCGAGCATGTTGGCGTCGCGGACGCGATGTTTGATTTTCCCGCCTTCAACCCAGTACCCTTCGTCTACTCCGAATACGAATTCGCCCGTTGCCGTATTTACTTCGCCTCCTCCCATTTGGGTGACGAGCAGGCCGCGGTCGAGTTCTTTAATGATTTTTGCGGGATCGTCCTTGCCGGGAGCGATGTAGAGATTGGACATGCGTGGAATCGGCTTGTGCCGAAACGATTCGCGGCGGCCGTGACCATTGGAGGTGCGTTTGTCGCGCATCGCGGTGGTTCGATCATACAGATAATCGACGAGTTCTCCGTTTTTAATGATGGGCGTTGCTTTGGCCGGGAGTCCTTCATCGTCAAACGGGTAGGATCCGCGGGCAAATGGGAGTGAGGGGTCATCGACAATTGTCAGGAATTCCCGCGCGACGGTTTTCCCCAGCATGCCTGCGTAGTGGGGCGAAGTTCCTTCCTGCACATGATCGGCTTCGAGGGAGTGGCCGATGGCTTCGTGAACGAAAGTCCCTCCGGCCGAAGAAGCCAGTACTACGGGCATTTGCCCGGCGGTTGCCACGGGTGCATCGAGTTTGTCCACTGCCGATTGCGCGGCGCGGCGCGCCGCCAGCACGGGGTTGTAGTCTTCTAAAATTTCACGCCCCTTGAGGCCGCTAATCACCTCGAATCCGCTTTGGAGAACTCCGTCTTTTTCCGCTGTAACGCTGACGACCAGGGCCATCGCAAGGCGTTCGCCGATTTTAAACCCGCCATCGGAATCGAGGATGGCGACGTGGCGTGCGCGTTCGGAATAAGACAAATGAACCTGTGAAATGTAAGGAAATTCAGAGCGCACTATTTTATCGAGTCTTTCAAGTAAAAGCACTTTCGCGTCCATCGGAGCATTGGATGGAGGGATGCGCAGGCTCTGTTTGAATATTTCAGGCGCGCGCGACGGGGGGGCTCCCCGGCGTTTGCGCCCAGCGAGCAAATCGTCGGCAAGGCGGTGGGCGCCCAGGGGATCCAGTGTGTTCATCGAACCGTGGAGTGTTTCGATGGCACCTGAGGGTCCGCGTTCCAGGTAGCGCAATCCAAAACCCCGGTCGTCTCCCGAGGAAATTTCGGTAACCCGGGAATCTTCAAAAACGATTGAGGTGCCTTTGGAATGTTCTAGATAGACTTCGGCATATTCGCCGCCGGTCAGTGCGGGCGCCCAGTCATCGAAGCGGACGCCCGCGGCGTCAACGTTCATTTGGAATGTGCGGGAAGCGTGATAATGAAGTTGCAGCCCGTTCCGACCTTCGATTCGAAGCTCAATGTGCCGCCTAATTTTTCCACAACTTCCCGCGCGAAGGACAGTCCGAGTCCCCAGCCTTCAATTTGGCCCGTGAAAGATGCGTCGATCTGATAGAACTTCCGGAAAATCTTATCATGCTCTTCGGGAGGGATGCCGGGGCCGTTGTCCTTGATGCTAATTTGGACGTTTTCTCCTTCAGGTTTAACGCTAATTGCGATCTTCGGCCCATCGCAAGTCGCAAACTTGACTGCGTTTTCGATCAGGTTTTTTAGAACGTCCCGGATGAGGGCCGGATCGCCGATGACGTGCAGATCTTCCGGGCACTCAAGGGCGGCATCCGCATTTTTCTCGGTGAAAATATGTTTAAGGGCATCAATCGCTTGTTGAATATTCTCGCCGATCTTGAATTCAATCCGTGAGATCTCGGTCGCTTTTAAGTCTTCAAGAATTGTGTAGTTGAGAAGTTTCTCAACGAGAGCCGCGAGTTTTTGTCCCTGCTGCAGTACAGTCCCGAGGGCGTTAACTTGAAATCCGGTTTTCAGGTCTTCCCTCTTTTTGAAATCATCGATCAAGAGCTGGCTGTAACCGGTAATGGAGGCCAGGGGTGTTTTTAGTTTGTGGGAGATGAGGGAAAGAAAATTGCGCTTAAGTCCTTCTTCCCGGCGTTCATCCGTTGTGTCGCGAAATACAACGACGCGGCCCGCGACTTCTTTAGTCTTTTCATC
>JBFIEP010000639.1:0-2049 GCA_041603335.1 Elusimicrobiota bacterium
CCGCAGCAGCAGCACCTCTACCAGCAGATGTACGCCTTGGGCACCGGTATCGGCATCATGCTGCCTTACAGCCGCAAAAATGAAAGCGAAGCCGACAAGATCGGGATGATCCTGATGGCGAAAGCGGGCTATGACCCGGCTGAAGCCCTCCACTTCTGGAAACGGATGGAAGAGGCAACTAAGGGAAAAAAAGGGAGCGGCGGCTCTCTCGAGAAGTTTATGAGCACGCACCCCACTAGTGCTGATCGTCAGAAGCAGATTAAGGACTGGCTTCCCGAGATTTACAAAGAGTACTACAAGAAAAGGAAGTGACCCTCGACGAACTTTTCGCCTCGGTCCAAACGCGAAGCGTCGGTCGCGGAGGAAAGGAAGGGGATCCCTGGAACCTCCTCTTTATCGGGGGAGAGGATAATATCTGCAGCGCTTTGGAAGAAGGGGGGTGGCACCGCATCCCCCTCTCAATTCCCGCCTCGATTGTTCTGGGCTTGGCGGACCTGTTAACCGGAAAACGGCTTACGCGGTTTCCGAATATGAATCACTACCGCGTAGAGAACCGCGTTCAGGATCACAACTGGGCCATCCCCGTGCGCGCAATTCACGAACGGCACCACTTCAGACTTTGGAAACTTTCCCTGACCGACCCGGAAGGGCGGTCGTATTGGTGGGGCAGCGGCAACTACGATCTTGAATCCCGGATTCGCGATTTCTCCCACCGCCCCGACCCGGAAATAGACAAGGAACGTGATTTCATCGCCGCAACGCTGGCGGAAAATCCCCGCGTAGCCTCGATAGAACGCAGGCTTTGCCCCCGGGTACCCCGGTCGGGTTCAAACGACAAGGGATACAAGTTCCGCTGCGACGGGCGTATTCTCGTCGTTACGATGCACAACTAGGGACTAAGTCCTTAGTTGTTTAGTTGTTGGCGGATACTTTTACGAGCTTCGGGCTCGTCGAATTGAGAATGTGGAACATTCTCAATTCCCCCAACATCAAAATTTCTGGGAGCTACCCAACTGCAAGAAATTCTCTGATTCATACGGCTAGAAGTTGGAGCTTGGAGATTCGCGTTCGAATCTTCAAGCATCGACCTCGAAGGTCGAAATAACTCGTCGTTACGATGCAGCGCTAGTTCGTTTTGGAAAAATCTTCAGCAGAACGCCGAAGAGTCCCGAAAGGATGTAGGACAGCGTGATAAAGAAAAGCGAATTCTCGGGGAAGTAGTACAACAGGACCATCACCGTCCCCGCAAAAAACATGGGCCGCACGCTATGCGACTTCTGCTGCTTAAATGCCCCGTAGGGAACGTTCGACACCATCAGAAACGCCAGCGCGATCATAAGCACCGGTCCGAGATCGGCGATCACCGGAACCAGATCTAGAAAGACCGAAAACATCTTGGTGCTCTTTCCCTGCTCCACGATTTCATAAAGAAGAACAAAGCTGGCGAGAAAACCCGCCGCCGCAGGCGTCGGAAGACCTTGAAAAGTCTTCTTCGAACCCTCTCCGGCCTGTGCTACGGCATTGAAGCGGGCCAACCGCAGCCCTCCGCATAACGTAAATAAGAAAGATGAAACGTATCCGATTGGGCCGTAATCCTTAAACAACAAGGCGCACATCATATATGCCGGCGTAACGCAGAAAGTGAGAAAATCGGCGAGCGAGTCGAATTCGACGCCAAAGGAACTTTCACCGTGGACCAGGCGAGCCACCCGTCCGTCAAGCATGTCAAACACCACGCCTAGACAAATAGCCGTCGCGGCCTCGGTAAAGTTTCCGATATGCGCCGACATAATGGCGTAGAAGCCGCACGCCATGTTTCCCATCGTAAAGATGGAGGGGGCTAGGACCTGCCCGCCGCGTTTTAGTTGCTTTCGATCCATTCAGCGATGGGAGTAACGCCGCCGACGACTCGATCCCCGGGTTTTACCAGCGGACGAGCTCCTTCGGGAATATGGAGCGCCGCCTGGGAACCGAATTGGATTAATCCATAACGCTCACCGGCGACAGCAGTGTCTCCGGCACCAACCCAGCAGCGGATCCGGCGTGCGA
>JBFIEP010000640.1:0-2045 GCA_041603335.1 Elusimicrobiota bacterium
GAAAATCCAGCCCATGTGGGCATAGAAAAATCCCTTTTTGATGTTATACGGATCATCCTCGGTGTCGACTTTTTGGTGGTGGATGCGGTGGTCGCGGCTCCACTTGAGTACTGAGTTTTGGGTTGCCGCTGCACCGAAAAGCAGGTAAAAAAGCTGTACGGTCCAATGGCAGTCATAGGCGCGGTGGGAATAGTAGCGGTGATATCCGGCGGTAATTCCCATGCCGGTGAGGAGGTACATCACGAAAAAAAGCACCGAGTCGCCCCAATGAAGTCCCTGGGTTGCCAGATAATAAGCCGTCAGCCCGACAGCCAAAAACGGCGTCGTGGACATAAAAATCGTGTTGAGAGGGGAGAGTGTTCGATTCGCTTCCATGCTTCCTCCGCCGACGGATTCCCGTCGATCACAAGGAATATTCTACCACACTCTAATCCCAGTGGAGGCGGTCTGATTTTGCATCCCGTTCAAGGCGCAGACGCGCCCGGCAAAAAGCATTGGCCATATCATGGGCCCATTGGCTTTCAAAAACGGAATCGGGTGAGATGGTGATTTTAGCGCGAAGTCCTAGCGGCATAATTTCGTCCTCCAACATAACTACGAACGAGACACCGCCTTTGTTCCGATGTTCCGCGGAGAATTAGGTTTAATACTGGAAATGGCCGGATTCTTAAGGAATTTTCAAGTTTCGTGGACTCGGCTTGCGGTTGCATTCGGGGCCGTAGGCGCAGCGAATTATCTCTTTACCGCATGGACCTGGATCGGTTGGAACCGCCGTCCGGGTTTTGCGCAGGATCCATGGCTGCTCTATGCCCGCGCGATTCGTGATGGCGTGGGCGTACCCATGGGGAATGATCATCCCTTGTATCCCTTCCTTCTGTCTCTGTGGTCCTCAACCGCACCCGAGGCGTTCACCTATTCAAAGCTGTTTAGTTTTTTTATCGGCGCAGCCTTGGTCGTTCTTGTGTATCGCGTCGCCGCGGAACGGTTTGATGCGAGGGCGGGACTCGCTGCCGCTGTAATGATCTCGGTGAATTGGATACACGTAGCACTCAGTATGCAGTTAAGGGCCGAGGTTCTTGTCCCGCCTCTCGCGTTGATGTGTTGGTACGCCGTTCAAAAGGGATTTGAAGAAAACGGGAGATGGTGGCTCGGGGCGGGCGCTTGCGCGGGAATCGCTTATCTTGCGAAAGGGACCGGGCAGCTATTTGCTTATGCCTGGATCGGTGCGCTGCTTTGGACTTTGCTCGTTGATCGTGAACGGCGAACGGACCTCCTTAAACGGGCCCCGTGGTTTCTTCTCGGTTACTGCGCGTTCGCCGCAATTTTATGGTGGGGAAACTATACGCTGTTTGGAGACCCCACCTACAATTTCTCATCGAAGCATGTGTTATGGCTGGACCGTTGGTCCGATGTTGACACCGCTGCCCGCGAAAACCTTTCGGCCGTGGGATACCTTCGCACCCACGGGTTCACGGGTGTATTCAAGCGCCTGTTAAGCGGTATCGCGACGTTTATTCCGGTTGCGTTCTCCTGTCTTTCTCCCGATTCAACGTTTCCTGTTTGGCATGCCCTGCGGTGGCCGTTGGCGTTTGCGGGGGGTGTGTTGTTATGGTTCGGATGGCGCCGTCCGTCCATAAAGGGCGGAGCTAGTTTCTCAATCTTTCTCTATTCCGGTTTCTTTGTTCTATTTGCGTGGTACCATCAAATTTCTCCGAGTGAACGCTTCATCGGAGTGCTAAATCCGATCGTATTTGTATTACTCGCGGGAGGAGCGGTTCGCGGTTTGGATGTGATAGCCCCCCGCTTGGGAGCCCGCGCCCCCTTCTGGGGTAAAACCGCGTTAGCGCTGCTTTCCGGCACGCTATTGGCATCCCTTTTCGTTAAGGCACATACCTGGGGTTGGGCCCGTCCCTTTGAGACGGACCGCCCTCTTGCGTGCTACCGGGATGTCTTTGATCGCGTGGACCGGGATGACGAATTGATTTACGGTGCTAGCGGCGATCTTTCCTACTACCAATTCGAAAATAGTCCGAAGGTTGTCGCGA
>JBFIEP010000641.1:0-2037 GCA_041603335.1 Elusimicrobiota bacterium
CCCGCATATCGCGTATATCGACACAACAAGCGGAGATTTAAAATATGCCGGGTTCGATGGGATTTCCTGGAGCACGCATACGATTGACTCTCAGGGTGTCCTTCGCGGCCAGCCCGATATTGTTGTCTCCGGACTCGGAGAAATTTTCATCTCCTATCGAGGTTCCAACGGTGAACTTAAAGCCGCTTCGCTCTCTGCAGGTGTCTCCGGCGGTATCGGGGGTAACGCGCACGGCCGCGGGCGTGCGCCGCGGAATTTCTCGGGAACTCCGATTTCGTCAACGTCGGTTCAGTGGACCTGGTTGGATAATTCGGCAAACGAACTAGGGTATCGCTTGTATGGTTCCGAGATCTCTACCGGCCCGTACACGTTGATTTCCGGAACCGACACAATTGCCATTGTCTCCGGAAAGGGCACTGTCGCCAGCTTCGTGGAATCGGGTCTGACTGAGAATACAACCTATTATCGATACGTCGCCGCGGTCAACGCCGGCGGAGTCTCGGTGTCAACGCTTGCCTCGGCATTTCCGTTCAGTACAACCGATACTACGCCGCCAACAATTACCGTTAATCAAACAGGTGATACCGTATGGCGGTCCAGCAATTCCGGGGTCTATGATGTGGACTTCTCGGATGTGGGGGGCGCACAACTCGACAAATTCCAAATTAAGGCCTCAACGACGGCCTTGGGAGCCGGAACCGACCTCATTGCGTTTACGGACGTCGTCACCGGCATTAGTTCCGATACGTATTCCACTGATTGGGCATTACCGACCCCGGTATGGGATGCGCTCATTGAAGGCGTGACCAACTACATCACGATTATTTCCTCGGATGGTCTCGCGAATATCTCGACCAAGGTGGATGCGTTCTTTGTTCTAAAGGATACGACTCCACCGACAATCGTGGATAATCAAATCGGAGACGATACCGTCCGCGGAGCTGCCGGTGCTGTTTATGATGTCGACGGCATCGATACGGGTTCCGGAATCAATAAGTTCGAGTACAGCGTCAGTCTTCTTATCGGTACCGGGGATGCATCTTTAATTACCTGGACGGATATTCCGCTCCCTGCCGGTACCACCTCGTTTACAACGGATTGGACGGTTGATTTCGCTAATCTCGTTTCGGGTTCTACCAACTATGTTTCCGTGCGCCTGACGGATCTTGCCGGCAGTTCCGTGACGGTAACAGACGCATTTTATGTCCTTAAAGACGTCAGTCCGTCCCAGGTGGCGATTACGACTCCGACAGAAAATTTCCGCTCCTTGTTGGGCGTTATTTCGGGAACTGCCGCTGATCCCAGCGGAGTGGGAGGCGTGCAGGTTAGTATCCAAAAAGACCCTGCCGGAGGACTCTATTGGACGGGGGTTGATTTCCTCAGCGTCAGCCGTGTGTGGTTGGCGGCCAGCGGAACCGATACCTGGAATTTGACTCCAGGCATACCCTGGAATGACGGCTCAACGTATGAAATTGTGGCGCGGTCTTCCGATACTCTCGGGAATTTCTCGACGGTGTACGCGACAGCATCCTTTACCTTTGATAACTCGACTCCCACGGTAGCGGTCACGCTCCCCGCCCCATTAGGGACGGTCAGTTCGCTGGCATCCATTACCGGAACCGCCTCGGATGGAATCGGCGCAGGTGTCTCGTTGGTCGAATTGCAGCTGCAGCGCTTTAGCGACGCGTTGTGGTGGGACTTTGCCGGGGAGACGTGGACCGCAGTGCCGGTGTCGAGTATCACCGGAGGAACGAATCCGTGGAGTCTCGCAACCAGCGATTTACTCCAGGCGAATTTGGCCGATCAAACAAGTTATTTCATCACTGTTCGTGCGGTCGATCTTTCTGTTCCCGCTTCGAGCGGCAATTTCATCGCCGGAGGGTCTACCTTCACCTTCAGCGATACAACCGCTCCCGATGCGATCACCACGCTTTCCGCACTTCAAGGCGCTAATCCGGGCGAACTGGACTTGTCATGGACCGCTCCGGGCGATGACGGCGGTATCGGAACGACTTTGTTGGGTGAATATCGAATTCA
>JBFIEP010000642.1:0-2031 GCA_041603335.1 Elusimicrobiota bacterium
AACATGATCGGCGCGGCGGCCGGAATGGCGTTATGCGGGAAAACCCCGGTAACGGCTTCCTTCGCGGCGTTCCTAATCACCCGCTTGGAAACAATCCGCGTTGCGGTGTCCTACAACAAGACCAACGTCAAATTAGTGGGGACGCATGCCGGCATCGGCATCGGCACCGACGGAACCTCGCAGATGGGACTGGAAGACGTGGGAGCAATTCGCTCCCTGCCTCACTTCACCATCCTGCAGCCGGCGGATCATGTCGAGACCTGCCAAGCCGTCGAATGGATGCTGGGCCATGACGGGCCGGTCTACATTCGGCTCACCCGCCAAAGCATGCCAGACGTTCATGCTAAGGATTACAAGTTCGAGGTTGGGAAGTGTTCCGTACTGGTTGAATCAGACGGCGACGCCAAGGCACAAGCGACGATCTTCGCTTCGGGCGGACCGGTTCCGGATGCCGTACAAGCCGCGAAGGATCTCAAAGAGAAAGGTTTCTCTTCCCGCGTCGTGAACGCAGGGACGCTGATGCCTTTTGACTCCGACGCGGTGGTTGAAGCGGCCAAGAAGTCGCAGCGCATCGTGACGGTCGAAGATCACAACGTCAACGGCGGGCTCGGGACTGCGGTCGCTGAAGTATTGGCCGAGCGCGGCATTGCGTGTCCGTTGGTGCGTTTGGGACTCAGGGACTTCGGCGAATCGGCGGAGGGGGATGAACTGTACGACAAGTACGGCTTATCCGCGCCGCATATTGTCGAGGCAGCGATTCGCAATCTCGACTGATTGTTCGTTCTTTTTCAGGAAACGGCGTCCGGAAACACCGGGCGCCGTTTTTTGTTCAGAAAGCCAGCGCTTCAACACGCATTTTAGCCCCTTAAAAAGTTTACATCACATATGATGTAAACTTCATAAAGGGAAGATAATGCCTCATTCCCCACGCTCACAAACATTTCATAAATAAATTCACCCCGCTCCGAAGGGAACTAAAGCTAAACTCCTAGCTATGAAAGCAGCCCTACTGATCATAGACATGCAGAAAGATTTTTTCAAAATAGAGGCGTGCCGCCCCTCTTTGAACGCAGCCCTTGAATACGCGAACGGAATGGCGGAATTTTTTCGAAAAAACGCTCGTCCTGTATTTTTAATTCAGGACACAGAAGCCGGCGGTGACCTCTTTGAGGGCCTCAAGACCGCCGAGAGCGATACGAGACTCTCGAAAGATTTTTCCAATGCCTTTTGGAAAACGACTCTCGAAGAAGAACTCAAAAAATCCGACTCCGATTTCCTTGTGATTTGCGGATTTTCTGCGGTGTCCTGCGTACTCGCGACTTACAACGGAGCGATCGAACGGGGTTTCACAGCAGCTCTGCTTCAAAACGGCGTCGCCTCGAACAAAGACACGTACATCCAAACGGCGATGGAAACCTGCGATGTAATTTCATACACCGCACTCGAATATTTATTTAAAGGATGAGCCCCATAGAACTGCGCGATTCCACCGAGGCAGACGTCCCAACCTTTTATAAATTTCACACGTATCCCGAGGCTAACAAGATAGGGGGGTTTATCCTCAAGACGAACAAGGCTTTCCATAAGCATTGGGAGACGAACGTTTTCGGAAAAAAAGACGTACTCAAAAAGGCGATTCTCTCCGATGGAGTCCTAGCCGGTTATATCGTTTGCTTCTACGCCAAAACCCAGTGGGAGATCGGATACTGGACCAACCACGAAACGTGGGGAAAAGGAATCGCCACTGCTGCGGTAAAAACCTTTCTAAAAACCTATCGGAGACGTCCCCTATACGCCCACGTCGCCCAACGCAACGCAGGTTCGATCCGGGTCCTCGAGAAGTGCGGCTTTGTCCGGGACGCTGAGGACAAATTCACTAATGAAGAAGGGGCTTCTATCCCCGAATTCATTTATAAACTCTCTTAATGACTGACGACAACGAGGCCTGCCACGATCTAAGGGAAATGGTCCTTGTTTTAGACCCGCGCAATATCGGCATTCCCCGGGAGCCCTTCGGAGACTTCGTATGGG
>JBFIEP010000643.1:0-2017 GCA_041603335.1 Elusimicrobiota bacterium
CGCATCAGCGCGATGCGCCGCCGGGTTGAGGCGGCGATGCGGTCAAGCACGGTTCCGGTTAAATTGTTTTCACCCATCGTCTTTCTTCCCCCGGAAAGATATTTGACGCTCAAGCACTGCCAGGGCTGCCCCGGTGCGTACGCTCATACGCGCTAAATCAACACCGTCTTTAATGCTATCGACGAGACCCGCCACAAATACAGCACCGCCTGCATTATAAAGGGCTGCGTCCAGCGGTGCCCCGGGCTGCCCCTCTAGGGTTGCGACAAGGGAAGCTGCATTTTCTTTGGCGTCGCCGCCTTTTAAATCTTCAAGGGATGCCCGCTCCAACCCCACATCCTCGGGAGTCAGCTCAAGGGATTGAATCGACTTGCCCGCTTCGACCAACCGCACGTGGGTTACTCCCGACAATGTCAGTTCGTCCATTCCGTCCTCACCCCGCACGACCATCGTACGCTCCGCGCCGAGGCGGCCGATTGTTTTGGCATAGACATCCAATAGCGAGCCGTCATACACCCCCACGATTTGCCGTTTCACACAAGCCGGGTTAACCAACGGGCCGAGCAGATTAAAAACCGTTCTTACGCCTAATGCCTTTCGAATGGCCCCCACATGCTTCATCGCCGGGTGATACAGGGGTGCGAAGAAAAAACCAAAACCCGTTTCCTCCACTGCGGCAACGGCGTCTTGTGGGGAAAGGTCCACAGGCACACCAAGCTCTTCCAAGACATCGGCGGACCCGCATTTACTCGATACCGAACGGTTGCCGTGCTTGGCAACAGAGGCCCCGACTCCCGCCGCGATGAAAGCAGCCGTGGTTGAAATATTAACCGTATGCAGCCCGTCTCCGCCGGTCCCGCAGGTATCGATCAAATAATCCCTATCGACTTTAACGGTTTTAGATTTCTCGCGCATGCCCTCGGCAAATCCCGCGATTTCCTCCGCGTCCTGACCCCGCTCGTTTAACGCAAGCAGCAGCGCCTTCACTAATTCCGGATCGGCGTTTCCAGACATCACCGTATCCATAACCGCACGCGCGCCGTCGGCACCGATCGTTTTTCCTTCCTGGATAACCGCGAGAGAATCTTTAAGCGGCACGTTTACCCCCGATAAAATTTTTCAAAAGTTTTTTCCCGCCTTCGGTTTTAAACGATTCCGGATGAAACTGCACCCCCTCGATCTTATGCTTCCGGTGACGCAATCCCATAATCATACCGTCGGAGGTCCGGGCGGTAACTTCAAGCGCTTTAGGCGCGGCCTTAACAACGAGCGAATGATACCGGGTCGCTTCAAAATCTTTCGGCAACCCGCGGAAGACGCCCCTGCCGTCGTGACGGATAATACTCGTCTTTCCATGCATCAACCGCTTCGCTCGAATGATCTTTCCGCCGAAAGCCTGTCCAATGGCTTGATGCCCGAGGCATACGCCGAAAATCGGGACACGCCCGGCAAAGTGCTTTACGAGCTCGAGACAGATCCCCGCCCCATCGGGGCGGCCGGGTCCGGGAGATAAAACGATTCGTTTTGGTTTCCACCGCTCAACATCGGCAATCGAGAACGAGTCATTTCTCCGCACGCGAACACGCGCGCCGGCTTCCGCCATATATTGATAGAGGTTGTAGGTAAACGAGTCGTAGTTATCGACGAGAAGGATCATTCCAAGGCCTCAAGCGTCGCCTGGGCCTTGGCCCTAATCTCGGCGAGCTCGGCTGCAGGGCGTGAATCCGCCACCACGCCCGCGCCCGCCTGGATAATCGCCTTTCGCTTCCTCCCTTTTCCCCGAACCGCAACCGATCGAATTGTGATCGCTGAATCGAGATTCCCTTGAAAATCACGATAGACAACCGCACCCGCGTAGAAACCGCGCGGCGCGCGTTCAATCTCAGAAACTAATTGAATCGCCCGCACCTTTGGCGCACCTGTTACTGTTCCCGCCGGAAAACACGCCCCGAACGCGTCCCAGGCGGTTTTTCCGCGAGCGAGTTTACCGCGAACAGAACTCACCAAGTGCATCACA
>JBFIEP010000644.1:0-2015 GCA_041603335.1 Elusimicrobiota bacterium
ACCCGGGGTAGTTTTCTTTTCCAGTCCCCAAAGGGAAGGTGTTGAAGTGGGGCGAATGGGAGACGGAGTGGCTCCCGACCTCCATCCCGGCCTTGGTCAACCGTGAAAGAAGCGGCATATTTCGCGGACTGAAGTATGGGGCGTCATAATAGTCTTTCACATATTTCGTTTGAATGAAGTACGTGGCCCGGACCCCCGCGTTGTTCTCCACATTGATATAGGAATCGATGTTCTTGAGAGACGCTTCTGAATCGATGTCGTGAGTCACGATGACGGCGATATCCTTTGCGTCGGGTGTTGGGGAGAGGAAGATGGAGTCTTTCTGGGCTTTGCGGTAAATCTGTTTGACTATATCGACGATGACATCCAAAATCGGTTCATAGCCGTTGACGTAATCACGGGCTATCTCGTCAGCCCGATAGTTATGCCCCTTGAGGAGGAGAAATCCGATATCGATCCCTAAGGCATAGGCCCCGCCCCGTCCATAGGGATTATGTGTTATCGCAGCGGCTCCGTCCTCATAAACCGCCAGGGGAGGGAGCTTCGTGTTCGTATAGCCGTAACTCCCAAGGGATTCTTCGGGACGGTCTGTATTATTGAATGGTATCGTCGACTCACGGGAGTCGTGAAACCCGCTAAGTAGCGCGCTAGATGTCGATAGGCGGATTTCTTCGCGGGTGCGGGAAGGTTTCGCAGAGGCGAAGCCGAAGACTTTGTTCAAGCCGCCTCCTAAAACATTGACGCCGATGAGCGTCCCGCCGTTGCGCGGGAAGGCGGCGAGGGAGCGCAGGTCCGCGGGACTCAGTACTTTCCCCGAAATCCGGGGATAGACCAACACAGTCTGATGCTGAAGGACTTTTTGAACGTCGGTTGAAATCAAGAAGGGCACGCCGGCGGATTCTAACCCATGCGCCAGTCCTAACCAGGAGGAATTGGTGTCGGTTAAGAGAACGGCCAGTCTGCTCCTTGATCCTTCGGATCTACTGCTCCAAGGAGTTGGAGAGGTCTCCTCGATGATCGTTGGGGCGGACTCTATTCCAGGGAGGGAGTCGTCGCGGGGCCAGAATACCCAAAGGGAAAAAACGAAAATAATTGCACCAATTACATAATTGCGCATCTGTAGGGTAGGCTCCTCTAGAGGTGTCATAGCATTTTCCATCGAGGGGCCACGGAGCGGAAATATCTTGATTGATCCGGCCGAAAAGTTGGGGTTGACGTCAGCAAATCTAAGTAAGCTCAGGACGGGTCAGATCAAAGCCTTCCGAACTCAGACACGCGAGGCCCTGTGCCGGTCTTTAGTGTCGGGAGTTTTGCCGAATAGGCATACGGGTATTGCTGCTGAGATTTTCCGTTGTTAGACTCTGAAGGGAACTCGCTGGCGTAAAGCAAGTCGAGTTTTAGATCAAATACTACCTACACCGGATGCCATGGTCTGGAAACTCCTCGGAGATTTGATACTTGCACTTCACGCGGCCTGGGTGGCGTTCAATCTGACCGCGCCCTTTTGGGCTTGGCGGCGGCCTCGACTGCGCGCCGTTCATCTGGGAACCTTGGGTCTCACGCTCCTGTTTGCGGTCGTTTGGGGATATTGTCCGCTGACGCCTCTCGAGTATCGGCTCTCCGGCACGGACGACGGAGGCGGCCTCATCCACCGTCTTCTGTGGGAATTCGTCTATTGGGACGTCCCCGAAAGCTGGATCCTCGGAGGCTCGATCGGGTGGTTTGTCCTTTGGGCGGGAATCTACGCGCGACTGTGGATTCGTGAACGGCGATAGAGAAGAAGTGGTTGCCCCACAGGGATTCGAACCCCGACAAACTGCTCCAGAGGCAGTCGTGCTACCGTTACACTATGGGGCAAACAATAATGCGGTAGGAACGAACCCCATTATACAAATTATCCGTCGGCGAGAGCCTTGTTCACGGCTCCAAGGAAGGCGTCATGGTCGACAGGCTTTAGAAAAAAATCGACAACATTCAGTTGGGACCGGATATCGAGCTCCGCATCCGGATCTTGA
>JBFIEP010000645.1:0-2013 GCA_041603335.1 Elusimicrobiota bacterium
AACGACAGGACTGGATAAACGACCGCTCGGGAAAACCGGACTTCACGTCTCTGAAATCGGGTTTGGCGGATGGGGCATCGGAAAGTCCATGTGGGGACATACCGACGACTCCGCATCGATGAAAGCTCTCAAGAGAGCCATTGAACTCGGCGTGGATTATTTTGATACGGCTGCCGTCTATGGCCACGGTCACAGCGAGCGGTTGATTGCACGTGCTCTCAAGGAGACGGGTGCCCAAGCCGTAATTGGGACGAAGGTTCCGCCGCAAAATATGGAGTGGCCCGCCCACTACAGGACCCGACTCGGGCACGCCTTTCCACCGGAATGGATTCGTTCATCAACGGAACGCTCATTGCGCAATCTCCGTCGTGACTCTCTCGATCTTCTCATGTTCCATGTCTGGACCGACAGCTGGCTAAAGGATCCTCTTTGGCAGGAAACGCGGGGCGAACTGGAGAAGCTCCAGAAAGAAGGCAAGATCCGTGCGATCGGCGTATCTATCAATTCCGATAATCCCGACAGCGCGCTTGAAGTCGTGCGCACAGGTGTTATCGGTGTCGTCCAGGTTATCCTCAACCTATTCGATCAGCGCGCGGTAACACGCCTTTTTCCTCTCTGTGAAGAAAAAGGAGTAGGCGTGGTCGTTCGCTGCCCGTTTGACGAGGGGGGATTAACCGGCACGCTGACGCCTGAAACCCGCTTTGCCCCCGAGGATTTCCGCAGCTACTACTTCGGAGGAGGCCGCCTTGCTGAAACCTGCGCAAGGGCCGGCGCTATCGAGGAAATGCTGGTTCCGCGGTATGCCGAAACGCTGGCACAGGCCGCTCTCAAATTCTGCCTCAGCTTTCCTACCGTCTCAACGGTTATTCCCGGGATGCGAACAGCCTCCCACGTGGAGCTTAACGTCGGCGCCGCCAACGGGCGCTACTTTGATCCCTCCACTCTCGACGAACTCAAGACGCATGCCTGGGTTCGAGAGTTCTACAAGTAGCACCCCCCAACTCCCGCGCCCCTGTGGGGGGCTTTGGGGGGTCTCCAGACAAGAGTTGGTTTAAATTCCGACCATTCAACGTATTGATTATTTAACATGGTTTCCTTAAGCTTTTAGAGAACTATGGGAAGAGGCCGATTGGCCGCCGGAGCGATGCTGCTCATGGCGGTTCTGTGTACCGTATCCGCCAATGCTGCGGACCGTGCGAAAGGGCGTCAATTGTTCGATCAAGCCTTCGAACAATACCGACGCGGTGAATTCCGTGATTCCCTTTCAAGCGTCTCCAACGCATTGCGGGAGGACACTGCCCTAACGAAGGCTTACGCCCTGCGCGCCCAACTCCGCAACATTCTGGGAGATCGGACCGGCTCGATGCGCGATGCCGCCAAAGCCGCAAAGGCCTCGGCACGCTCCGCCGAAGATCTCGCCTTTCGCGGGAACGCACGTGTTCTCATCGGCGATTGGGAAAACGCATACAAAGATTTCGAACTCGCGCTTGAGAAAGACGAAGACCTCGCAGAAGCTTCTCTTGGACGCTCCCGGGTTCACCGGGCGAAAGGGAAGCTGCGGCCCGCTCTACTCGATATTCGGCGTGCGGTAAAACTCGATCCCAACCATCTCGTCGCACGCTACCACCTTGCATGGGCGTATCAAGAAGCGAAACGTCCTGATCGCGCCAAGCGCGAATTGACGCGCATCCTGAATAGAAACCGGCGCTTCGCCTTGGCCTATGGGCTGCTCGGAGTCGTTTTCGCAGAAAACGGCGACAGCTCCAGGGCCCAGGCCTCCTACTCCAAGGCGATCCGCTTGTTCCCCGACTACAGCTTTGCCTATCTTGGGCGGGCGATGGTCTATCTCAAGAAGAAAAAACAAACACTCGCTTTTAAGGATTTCTCAGAAGCCATCCGGACCAATCCTTCCGACTACGCGCCCTACTTTAACCGGGGAGAAGTTAGAAATATGGAGGGCGACACACAGTCGGCACTTTCTGATTTTCGCATCACTTTAAAAATGGATATCCC
>JBFIEP010000646.1:0-2008 GCA_041603335.1 Elusimicrobiota bacterium
CCCAGCGTCACAACGAGATTCGCTGTTTTTCGACCGACCCCCTTCAAGGTAAGCAGCTCATCGATATCATCCGGCGTCTTTCCCTGATAGCGATCAATAATATCCTGAGACATCCCTTTGAGGGATTTAGATTTCACGCGGAAGAAACTCGCAGGATAAATCGCCTTTTCTATTTTCGATACCGGAAGTCCCGCGAGGGCCTTCGGGGTTTTCGCCAGCTTGAAGAGACGGTTTGACGCTGCCATCGTCACCGCGTCCTTAGTTCGAAGGCTGATCACACAGGATATGAGAATCAAAAACGGATTGGGCACGGAGGAGGCATGCTGGACAACCCCCAACGCCGGTTCTTTCCAGCGCTTTATTTCTTTACGCAAAACGCGGATTACCGCGGGGAGTTCAGCGTCCTGCACGGTAGAAGTAATTCGCAAATTCAACGTCGGCTTGCAATGTATGGGGAAGGTCCCCGACATTCGCTTTGAAGCGTTGTAAATAGGCGGCAGCCTGCTCTTCGGCAAAGCCGCTCTCGCGCAGCATCGTGCGCAACTCGTTTTGTGTTTCGGGCTTTGCGAACAATTCCCGCCATTGGGCAATTCCCACATGATAATCCTCGGCATCCACGGGACCGCGCGTATCAACCCAAGGCATCTCATGCAGAATCCCCGCGTCGGGGATGCGGTTACTGACGGGGTACGTTCGAGACAATGCTTGTTCGAAATCGATTAAAATGGGTTTGTTGGAACCTGCCCCGCTCATAATATTTCCAAGATTAACATCTCCCACACCGAAGGTATTCATTAGAACCGCCAAGGCCACCCGCTGCCCATCAGTGAAGCGGCCCCTCCCGAAATGGCTTCCCTGGACTTTCTCCATCATCATGTAGGACTCGGAACCGCTATAACTCGCCATCGACCAAGGGGTATCGAAATAAGCCCCGAACCAACGGTGCACGATCTTTCGCATAAACAGTTCATTACGAATAATTTCCTTGCTCGAAATCTTGCGCACCCAAGGCTCCCCTTTAGGGGAAATTTCCATAACACTCGTATTAAGCTTGCCCGCATCGAAGTGAAGATTATGCCCCTTTGCTTTTAAGGGTGAGAACCCGAAGCGACGCCTCATCTGGGAATCGTTAACGAGCTTGTCCCCGAGGGATTCCTTAGAAACAGGCGAAGCCTCAAACGACAAAGACGGCGGAGGCGGCCGTGCCGCGTCGCGACGCCCGAGCTCGTCGAATAACCGTTTTGCTGCGGCGATTCCATCTCCTTCTTTAACCAACCGCTTCCAGTCCGGGGAATCGGGTCCATAACGGCCCCGCAAAGCCCGCAATAGTTCTACTGGGTCAACGCCGAACTTTTCCGCTTGGTCCCCCAGCAGCCATTGCCCAAGGACGTCCCAGGCATTGCCGTCTTCAAATGAAGCTGCGTCCTGGATTTCCCAGGCGGATCTCCAATGCGACCACCGGATATTACCTGCAGAAATATCAGCCGTCTTCCCTTTCCGGATTAACGCATAGAGGAGATCCGGAAGAGCCTTCGCCTGCGTATACGTCATGTCCTTCCCAGCTTCCAGCTGGAAACTACTCGAATAATCTTCGGTTTCCAAAACAAGCATGCGGCCCGCATCGTTTGCCGCAACTAATTTTCGGTGCGGGATTCCCGAAGCGGCAAGCTCCTCAAGCGCGCCGCGCTGCAGCTCATACCGGTCGACTTGATCCGCCGCAAACAGCCACACGAATTTTGGTTTATGATTCAGTGATCCTTCGAGATAGTGTGCCTCGCCCTCAGGCGCCGCGAGCGCCTTGCCCAAGACGTAACGCTTCCCATCGATACGAATCTTATCGCCGGTCTTTCCCGGAAAAGCCGGGAGAATATCCTTACCGCGAATCCCTTTCTTTAATTTGTGAAACGCATCCGAGAACGTCGCTCCGATTTTACGCGCGCCGTCAAAGAGGAGATTTCCGCTGGCCGCCCCTGCTTCGATGGATGCGGATTTTCCCTTTTCTTCATCG
>JBFIEP010000647.1:0-2004 GCA_041603335.1 Elusimicrobiota bacterium
AAAAAAGCAATAAAGCAAAGCCTGACACCTTTATTATTTACGGAAATTTAACTTCTGGCCCTTGATTCCGTAACAGCGTGGAGCTATATAGGGAAGAGAGCTATGCTCGTATTTCTTAGGCGTGCGGTGGAGGGTCTATTACGGCCGCTCCGATGCAGGCGTGGACAATTGGCGATTCCGTCACTGTTCGTGCTGCCGTCGCTGTTTCTATTTGTTTATTTATTGTTTGAAACCGCAAAGCTTTCCCGAGAAAAGATTCGCCACCAATTCGCTCTCGATGCCGCCGCGTTTATCGAGATGACCAATTATTCCGATTTTCTGAACCGGTCCGCTTATGTAAACGGAGCCTTTCCCCAGCGCATTTTTTATGAGGGGTTTTACCAGACCTGCATCGAGAAGAAGGACAACACCTCGGGAGAATGCGGCACGCAAGGGGATCGTCTCTATAACATCCTTTATAAAAACGGTGCCTTCCCCCACAATATCAGTGGTTCTCCTTCCGATCCCCTTGATGCCCTTCCCACCTGGCTGATCCGGTTTGGAGGCACGGGCGGGGGGAAGAACTCTAATCCGCCGAGCCTGGGGAGCGGGACTCTTGAGTTGTTGACGATGCAAAACGCGTTGGACTACTGGTTATCTTGGGACGACGCGCAGGATATCTACAAACTATACGTTCAGATTTACCAATTGCTGGGGTCGGTCGAGGACGCCCAATATTCCGTTTTTAAACGTCTTACCACAGATCACAACTTCTTTAGGAAATCGTACTGGCTTAATACCAATGACGATATTTCCGACGCGCAGGAGGGTGCCCAGTATTTTAATAACTACACCTTCCGGCCCCGTGCTAACTGTATCCAGGAGTTAATGATTTACGGCAACAAGCCAACGAACAATCCGTTCCAGCCTTATAAGATTTGGGCACCCGCTTCCCCTGTTGCAATGCCGACAACAATTTCAAATTGTCAGCCCTCATCAGGATTGTTCCAAATGGAATCGATCCCCCAAAGTGATCTCACGGCGATGAATTCGCCTCACAGCCCGGGATCGCAGCACGGTTTGATCCTTCCCGGCTATCCTATTTTCCAATCTTGGGGAAAAGAATCCCTGCAGAAGAATTATTTTAACGTGAATTTTATGGACTCCGTGCGCTGCCCGGGGCTTGGCGGCGGTCCGTGCGTGCATGCGACGATTTCCGTATCGGGCGGCAAGCTGTGGCCGAACCCGACACCGAAATTCCAAACGAGATTGTACCCGTGAAGAAGCGTCTGAATATCGGACGTTCCGGGCAGGCGACCACGGAGGTTGTCCTCTTGCTGCCGCTATTCATGTTTTTTCTGTTCGCGTTTTCGAAGGTGTTTGCAGTGTTGATTCTTGTTCAGAAAATGGAGATCGCCTCTTATTATGCGGCCCGGCGTTGGCAGCTCGAATCCCACCGCAACGTTGCGTTCGAGGCGGACGATGACAACACGCTATGCCCGCATATCGAAGACATGGTTAAAGAATATCTCGGTTGGAAAGACCCGAGAACCAAGGGATTTCTCGGGTTGAATTCCGTAAGGGTTTGTCCTGTCCAGCGTACCCAGGTATGGAATGTCGTGACGTTGACGGTTACGACGAAACCAATCAATTTGCCGCTTCTGCAAACCGGAAGTTATACTTTTGAAGTTGTTAAGTACGTACCCAACCGGGACCGGCCGATTGCCTTCGTCCTGCCGGGATTGAACCCTTGACGTATTTGCGGTCTGACAGAACAAAGGCTATGCTATCTCTGAGACCTATTGAGAGCCCCCTATGAGCGATCCCCTCGAAAAACTTCGAAAAAGAGACCAGGAACGGCGCCACCGCCGCCGTGAGAGATTCTGGCCGAAGATGCGTTTTTTCTGGCAGCGCTATTGGTTGTGGATCGTTTGCATCACCGGCGGACTCATCGCGATCATTCTTCCCCTCTGGTATATGGCGGGGATGGAAGAAAGCGTCCGGACCTACATCGTAGGGATTAAT
>JBFIEP010000648.1:0-1997 GCA_041603335.1 Elusimicrobiota bacterium
CACGCCGAGATTATGCAGCCCCGCGGTGATAGCGGAGTTCGTTTGATCCACGATCAGACGCATCTCCTTCTCGGAGAGATTCACCGTTGTAGAAATTGCACCGGATCCGAAGATGAGATAATTGGATTTGAAAATGTGATCGTGGATGTGATCATGCTGGACTGCCGTCCCATCGCCGGTATCGGGTATATCATCGGCACGGCTGTTGCCGACGTCGCCAAAAACGGGCTCGGTCTTAAATATCATGACGCGGGCAGACACCGCGTCGAAACTCGTCGCGCCCCCTTCGCCTTGATGCTGAATTTCCGCGGTCAACGTCCCATCGGCCGTCGCGACGAACGTCGAAATGGAGAAGTAGGGGAACAAGTCGCCATCGGCGGGGTCGTCCTCGCCTTCCCACAAACGCGTGTCGTAGTTAACCGGGGCGGCGATCGCCGAACCCGACGCCCGCATCCGCCAACTTGCCCGTTCTCCAAGAATATTGCTCTCGGCGGCGCCTGCGGCGATCACAAGGACGGTCGTCCCGGCCGTCAAAGATAAGGAGACGCTTGCGGGAGCGCCTCCGTCACTGGTAACGGTTCCATAGGTCCCTGTAATCGTCGTATCTTCTTCGACGATCGTTGACCAATCCCAGTCCGTCCCCTGGGAAAGATCGTCAATCGGAATGAAGACTAGTTTTCCGTTGCGCATATTCGCCAACTCGGTGATGTGATCCGAGTCGACTTCAAGTCTCACCTCATCGGCGGAAGTAAGGGTTCGGACGGTCGCCGCAGCATGGGAAACATACTGGACGGCTCCGTTATCGACTGCCTCCCCGGCATACCGGATATCTTCGGTGATCGACCCGTTATCGATCACCAGGCGGCTCACATACACCCTCCGGTCATCGGCGATATTGACTTCCCAACTCGCGAAAATCAGATATTTTCCCGCGCCGGGTTTTGTGGCCAGGTGAATTCCATATGGGTCTGCCAAGTCGGCTTCACTGGTCGTACCGGAGTTGGAAACGTATTTCCAAAAAAGTCCCGACGAATCGGCCTCCGACGTCCCGCCCAGCGTTGTCGTAAAGTTATTCCCGACGAAGGCCGCTTCATAATTTCCCAAACCGTCATGATTACGCGAACCGACTCTGAAGTAATAAAGGGTATCGGCTTGAAGCCCCTTCACCGTCAGCGACGTATCGGCATTCACGCTTGTTTCGGCGAATAATACCTCTCCGCTGAAATCGGAATTTTCAGAGGCTTCAAGACGGTAGCCCTCTCCCGTATCTTCCAGAGGAGCACCGGGAAGCGCCGTCCAGGAAACCGTGACAGAAGAACGGAAGGTGCCGGTAATCGACGGACTGACAACGGGATCGGCCAGCGTTGAAACAGGACCCATGGAAACAAAATTGGCAGCACTCGCATGGTTGAGCGCTCCCACCCGCAGGTAGTACGTCGTGTTGTTGGCAAGAGTCGGATTAAACTCAAGCGTCGTCAACGCCGCATGCGTCGTAACGGAAGAGATGACCGTTCCGGTGAAATCGGGTGCCGTTGACGCATGAAGGTGGTATCCCTTTGAATCAATTTCAGCCCAGGACACGGCAATGCTCGTTAGCGAGACGGCCGATACCGAAGGAATCACCTCGGCCGTTAGCGTCGGCGTGGCGGCCAGAATCCGGAAATTCAACTGATGGTTGTAGTTCAAAGCACCGACGCGGAAATAATAGGTTGTGTTCGGTGTTAGCGCAGGGGTGAAGACCGTCAACGTACTTTCCGCGAGGACAAAGGTTTGTGTAGAAGAAAGTCCTCCCGCAAACGTCGGATCCTGCGTGGCCTCCAATCGATACCCCGCCGCGGAGTTGTCGCCGAAACCACTGCCCCGAGCTCCCCACGCAGCCGTCACCGAGGATGAGCCGACTGAAAAGAACGTCTCGGTAACGAGGTCGGGTATCCGTGCCAAAGTGCCGGTTGATCCCAACGCGGTATATTCTCCAAAATCGCCTTGATGGCTTAACG
>JBFIEP010000649.1:0-1989 GCA_041603335.1 Elusimicrobiota bacterium
TAAGGATATTTTTTCAAACACCAGCTTCAGTTCCTCTTCCTCAAGAATGCGGTTGGAAATTAGCCGAACCTCCGCGCCGCTGGCATGAAGAACAACTTCGCGTTCTCCTTTCCGAAGTTCGAAGAGTTCTGCGAGCCGCGCGACCATCGCAATATTGAGAACTTCCAACACGTAATCCGGCGGCATCGCCTTAAACACCAGGTTTGAGGGTTGTCCCTCAAGTCCGGTAAGAGGAGATTGATCGGTCAGCGTTGTTTGGAATTTCTTATCGCAGTCTTCGTGATAAACAAACAAAACGCCCGAGATAAATTTATCAACCCGCGCTGACGCGACGACCTGATATTCATCGTCTGTTTCTCCGACGAACTTAAAAGACAGCGCCATCGGTTCCCGCTCGACGGCATCGGAGTCGCCCACTATCTTTGGCGCCTCACGCCATAACCCCATCATGCCTTCAGGAGGCTTGCGCATTTTCTGAAAAGAAAAATCCGCCTCGGGGGGAGCGATGGTTCCCACTCTATCGACGGCTTTTTCCTGACGCTGACGGACATTGCGATGCAGGAAATACAGCGCTGCGAGGAACACCGGGATGGTAATCACCGGAGGAAGATAAAACGTATACCCGATACCGCCGATCAAAATCGCCGCCGCTCCGGGGATCGACCAAGAACGCATTTCCGCATCGCCGAGCTTATGAAGCCCCACCCCGACCGCAGCCGCACCGAACACCGTGGTCATCAGCAGGACAGGCTGGCTTTGTGCGTCTAGATTCATTCGCCGAGCAATTCTTCGCGAACGTCTTTAGCCAAGGCGCGTAATCGCTGAGCTTCAACAGGATCCTTCAAAGACGCCGCGTTGATCTCGACATTTTCCAGCGCGCATAGGCCCGCCGCACGTATCAAATGAGCGGCACAGTTTACGTCCGACGTGACCGTACCGATTGTTTCACCGGCCAGATCCGAGAGCTTATCCAGAACTTCGGCGGCCTTATCGGCTGTTTCCAACGGAACTTCTCCTGCATGCACGAGCGCTGCATGCAGCTTCGCCGGCCGTTCGGGATCGTCCTTGGGGAGGGCATACACATCCATGAAGGCATCAAAGGCCGCCGCGTCCTCCGCGGCAAGCCGCTTAAATTCAAGCTGTTCCTTTTCAAAATCGTCGCGTGCCCATGCGAGGGCTTCACGCCGCGGGTCGTCCATTTTTTTGGATTTCGACTGAATACTGATACCAGCCGCCATCCGTGCCAACGCGCACGCGATGATGCCCGCAACACCCGCCGCCGATCCACCGCCCGGCGTTGCCTCTGTATTGGAGAACGCTTCTCCGAGCACGTCTGCTGCATTTTTCCAATCACTCATGACTTTAGCACCAAGGTCCTCGTTTGAGTATATTCCTGCATCGCCCAACGGACGCCTTCCCGACCGGTTCCGGAATCCTTATTGCCCCCATAGGGCATCAAATCCGAACGATACGTGGGAACATCATTTACAATCAAGCCTCCGACATCCAGCTGATCCCAAGCCCCGAGGACACGCTCGATATCGTGCGTAAACAATCCGGCGTGAAGTCCGTACCGGCTTTTTGAAATCTCACGCAGCCCGTGTTCGATTGCGGGGATTTTCTCAAGCGTCACGACCGGACCGAACACCTCTTCACAAACAACCTTGCACCCGTGCCCGGGGGACTCGATCACCGTTGGGCCGATTAAACTCCCATCGCGTTTCCCGCCGCATAAAACGTCGGCTCCGCCTTTGACCGCTTCTTGAATCCACGATTCGACACGGATCGCGGCCGCCTCGTCAATCATTGGTCCGAGGTCTGTTTTTGCATCTTTGGGATCGCCCACCACAAGCTCTGAAACATTTTCCAACAGCAGCTTCTTAAATTCTTCATACACGGATTCAACGACGAGAATACGCTGCGTTGAGATGCAAACCTGGCCCGCATAGGCGAACCCGCCTGCGGCACATCGGGCCGCCGCGAGGGGAA
>JBFIEP010000650.1:0-1984 GCA_041603335.1 Elusimicrobiota bacterium
AAAAAAACGCCCGCATGTCTGTCTCTCCGATGGAGCCGGAACGACCTGTCCCAAGGAATGGATTGACGCCATGAAGGGCTGTCTTGTTGAATTTTTTGGAGACAACGTTCTGATCAATAAACCCTTTGCCGGCGGATGGATAACGCGGTCGCACGCGAAAGAACGTCCGTTTATGCAGATAGAACTCTCGCGCGAGCCGTTTGATACGTGGGAAGGAAAGCGGGAAAGAGTTTTTGGAGCTCTCTCGAAATGGTGCGAGCTTAAGCTGTGGATGGATCACTGATCCTCTCGAGCGCCAATGGAAAAAATAAAAGTTGCATTCGTTTTCAACCGGCAGCGCACCAAAAGCCCGGAGGAAGCTGAATTCGATTCCCCGGAAGTGATTGAGGCGATCTCAGGGGCCTTGGAAGCGGAATTTGAAGTAGAACAAATCGAAGTCACTCGCAACGGCTCCTGGATGAGACGGCTCGAAGAATATCGGCCCGATGTTGTTCTCAATACGGCAGAAGGGTTTCGGGGTTCGGGGCGGGAAAGCCTTGCTCCCGTTTGCATCGAACAGTTGGGCTTTCATTACGCGGGCCCGGGACCCTATCTTTGTTTTCTGACCTTGGATAAATTCCTCACCAAGCAGAGGGTTCTTGCGGCGGGTGTGCCCACGCCGGAAAGTTTTTTTATCCAGGATGTGGAATCCTTTGAGCGTTTGGAATCGGAAATGCCGTTTCCTGTATTCGCGAAACCTAATTTCGAAGGCTCCAGCAAGGGAATATCCGACGATTCCATTTGCCGCGGCGCAAAGGAATTGCGGCGCTATTTAAAGAAGAACATCCCTATTTTCCCCGATGGAATTTTGGTTGAGGGGTTTGTCGAGGGGCGCGACGTTACAGTCCCCTATGTTTCGGGACTTGGGAAAGACGGCGTATTGGACCCGGTTGAATACTTCCGCAAAAGCGGAGTTGAAAATTGGATTTACGATTTTAATCTAAAGAACCTAACCGATGATGTTGATGTACGTTGTCCGGCTTCTTTCGATGAGAACACGCTCAAGACGCTTGTCGATTACATGGGGAGGGTTGTTTCCGTTTTATCCGTCACCGATATGGCTCGTGCCGATTTTCGCGTCACGCCCAGCGGGGAAGTGTATTTTATCGAAATTAACGCTTTGCCGAGCCTGCAGCCGGACGCGGGACTCTTTGAGGCCTCGAAGCGTCTCGGTCTGGATTACGGACAAACGCTGCGCCACATAATCCGCCAGGCATTGGCTAGGAAAAAGATGGCTCCTCCCTCAAAAACGGCGCGCTCTATGCGCATGGGAAAACCGGTCGTCGGACTGGTGCACAACCTTAAGCGTAAGCGTTTCGGCGAGGAGGGATACGAGCAGGAAAGCGAGTTCGATTCCCAGACGACCATTAATGCGATCGGGGAAGCCATCGAAAAAAATGGCTATGAACTCCGCCCGATTGAGATGACGCCGCATCTTTCCGATGACCTCCGGGGAGGGGAAGTCGATGTTGTTTTTAATATCGCCGAAGGCCATTCCGGGCGGGCACGCGAGTCGCAGGCGCCGGCTATTTGTGATTTGTTGGGGATCGAGCATACCGGAGGCGATGCGGCGTGTATGGCGATCACGCTTGATAAATTAGCGACGGGAAGGATTTTATCGTCCGAGGGGATAAACGTGCCGCGTTCGACGATTGTCCGTTCCTTCGCTCAGGCTGAGAAACTGAAACTCAGGTATCCGGTTATCGTAAAGCCGAATTGGGAGGGAACGTCGAAGGGAATATTCGAAGATTCAGTGTGCACGGATTGGGAGCAGGCCGCCGTTATCATATCCCGATTCGGAGAAAATGCGGCTAAAGGCCTTTTATGTGAAGAATTCATCGACGGACGGGAATTTACGGTCGGACTTTTGGGGAATCAGACCTTGGGAATTTTGGGTCCCGCTGAAGTCGTATTTAAGAAACGGGATGGGGGTGCCCGCTATCCC
>JBFIEP010000651.1:0-1982 GCA_041603335.1 Elusimicrobiota bacterium
CGCAGCCCCAGCAGCGCGATGGTCGGCGTTACCTATGAGATGAAGGATATGACCCTCAACCCCGAGCGCTTGCGGGAAGGTTTGAAGCGTCTCATCAAGGCAACCGATGGGAATAGTAAATCGTTCTTGGTCTTCCGTCGGGCGGTCCGGGGTTCGATTCCCGAATTGGCCGAGGATGCCGCACCCGTGGATGTCCTTGCGGCGCTTGAGAAGGCCGACCCGCAGGATTTAAAGAAGTTGGGAGTCCGTGCGCTTCGCGGGGTGATGGGGCATGAGTTTAAGCATGTGATGAACCGCGATATGCTCTTGGGTGCGATAACCGGAACAATTTCCCAGGGTATCGCGTTTACCGCTTACGGAGTTTTGTGGGCGGTGGGGCATGCGCAGGGTGTCTTTACGGGCCTTTGGAACAAGGCTTTCAAGCGAGGAAAATCCGCAGGTGAAGCTGTTCGCGCGGACGAGGACGTTGAGTCGCGGGGTGCGGGTAAGTCCGGTCGGAGCGTAGAGCTGCAGTCCGTAGGTATTGAAATCGACCCTTATCAGCGTCAGGCCGAGCGGGTTCGACCGCAGGTCTTTGAGCCGATAACGACGAGTGCCGCCGCGACGGGCATTCTGAGTCTTGTAAAGGTCCTCATCGCCCTTTGGGCTCCTGTTATTGCGACGTTAATCCAAATGTCCTCTTCGCGAACCCGGGAAGGGCACGCGGATGAAGGGGGTGCGATTCTAACGAAGGATCCTGAGTCGCTTGCGTTGGGTCTTGGTTTGCTGACGTCTTGGCGGCCGCCGACGGGTTTTGTGGCAAAGCCTCAGATCATGCCATTGGTCGCCGCGCAGGCCCATATTATGACGGTTAATCCGATCGAACAGTTGAGGGAGGCCGAGGCATTGCCAAGTCCTTCCAAAATCGTTCAGCTCGCAGTCGGTAAGGAAGACAACTTCCTCTTTAATCTGTTCATTACACATCCCGATACCACGCAGCGTATCGAGCGATTGCACGACATGGCCGAGGCGTTAGCGGCGGAGCGTTCACGCGCTTCGACCGCGGAGGATAAGCAGCCGGGAAACGCTGAAGGCCCGGACGCGCCCCCCACGGGCGCGCTTCGGGCCCATTCTGAAGAGGCCTCAAGCGCTTCAAAGGTGGATCCGACTTCGCAGGCAGCTCTAAGCACGCCCGGCATCGATGCCCGTCTGAAAGCGGTTGTGACCGTGATGGCTAAAACAATCGAGAGTTCTCCTCAAAAGTATGAAGAGCTGGGCTATCTAAATTGGGCGCTGGAACAATTCCTCTCCGACGGAGGAATCGTCCGGTACGCACGTCCTTCCGGAAAAAACGGCCCAGTTCCGATTTATTTTGATCCTTCCAGCAAAGCCCTCTTTGTTCATGAAATGATGCGGCGTGTGAATCCAAAACTTCAGGCGGCGCTGCTCGCGTCTGTTCTCCGCCAGGTTTACGACTACCAACAGAATCGGGACCTCGATACGCGCGACGCGCAGGTGGATCAAATCCTTGCGGAGGATGCCTTCTTTGAAGGAGAGGATATGACGGCGCTTGCAAAGGAAATCGATCTTTCCAATCCCCTTGAAGTTGATTTGTTCGAGACGTCTCTTCAGAATCGGACGTGGGCCGCTTCGGGCATTGATACGTTGAATGAAGTGTTCGACGATTATGATTCGGCGCCGCAGGCGCTGCAGCGGGGTCAGGATCAGTTGTCTCTTCTGAAAAAGCAGTTGGGCGATAATGAGCGTTATCTCGGGGATGTTGAGAAGGCTTTGCGTGAAAATGGGACGGAGAGTTCTTTGCTGCGGCAAAAGCGTGTGCTCGAGTCTAAAACGAAGATCATGCGGGGGCAGGCCGCGGTATTGACGGCCCAGCTGGGGATGCTCGAGTCCGGAGGAGACCGCAGTGAACGGGTTCGCCTTGATTTTGAATCGCTTCCCGTGGTAGCTTCAATCGAAGCTCCGCGCGTTGATAAAAATATTAA
>JBFIEP010000652.1:0-1980 GCA_041603335.1 Elusimicrobiota bacterium
AAATCGTCCTAACTGCGTATTACTAGTGGCAGATATTCTGGCAACCCGGAGGCGTGTATGCGGCGAATGCTAATCGTATTGTGTGTGTTAGGACTAACCCTTGGGTCTCTTTCAGAGGCGGCAGCGGAGGGTGTCAAAAAATCCCCAAAATCCTCAGAAACGTCCCAAGCGAAAATAAAGAAAAAAGCGTCAAAGCCGGGTTCTAAAGTAAAAAAGGGGAAAAAGAAATCAGCAAAAAAGATAAAAGGAAAAGTTAAGACGAAGAAAGGAACAGTTGCCGTTAAAAAGAAAGCTTCCAAAAAGGGCATTAAAAAATCGAAAAAGGTTAGAAAGGCAAAGAAATTGATTGAAAAGCCGGTAATGGAACCGATGGAACCAATCGATAATAGGACTGAATCCCAGGAAGAAGGGAGTGAAGAACCGATGCCGACTGAAGAGCCAATCGACGAGCTTCCGCCCTCCGAGTGAATATCCAGAAGACGATCGAGGGACTGTCCCGGCTAGTACAACCCGGCGCTGCGGGCGCGTGAAAAATACTCCGCGACAAACGCGCGGTCGATCGCCGGGACAGAATGGTCGTTTGAACCGGTCATGGGTTCAGCCATGCAGAGAGAATTGATAATCGCCTCTTCAGTCGTTTCAATCACTCCGCGGTAGGCAGGGCCTAAGAATTCGTCTCCCAATACATTCAGCTTGTGCACCGGAGAGCGCGCGCCGATGCGGATCCCGTTAGCGGTGGAAAATCCGATCACGAGTTCCCCGCTGCCGTGCGCCGCATGGGAGCCGGCCCGGCCGATGCCGAGCGCTGCCCGTTTGCACAACCTCTGGATTTGCGCGCCGGATAGCGGGATATCGGTCGCCACAACGGCGATGATCGAACCATAATTATCCCGCCGCCTTTTATAGTCTCCCTGACGCTCCGCCAACTGCCTGCCGATAGGAAAACCGTCAATGCGAAGTTCCTCCATCAGGCCGAAATTGTTCATCACGAGGACGCCTATGACGTAGCCGGCTCCCCCTATTTCAATCACACGGCTGGACGTCCCGATTCCGGCTTTTAAATCGCAGCAGATCATGCCCGTCCCGCCGCCGACGGAACCCTCTTCCACGGGACCCGTTGCTGCAGCCTTGAGGGCCTTAATAACATGGTCCTCGGTTACATGCTCCCCGACGACATCATTTAAAAAACTATCATCACACTCCCCTATCACGGGGATGACGACATCCTTGTTATCCCAAATCCGGTGATACTTCTTGGACATCCAGCGGATGATGCCTTTGCTTACCGACCCCATCGCATGTGTATTAGTAAGGCCGATCGGGGTTTCCAAAAGAGCCCATTCGTTTAACTGGGTCAAACCTGCAATCTCGCCTGCGCCGTTTAACACGAAACCTCCGGCGATCAGCTTCTTATCATAAATCCGGTCACTGGGAAGAATCGCCGTCACTCCCGTGCGAACGGGACCGGTTCCCTGAACAAGAGAGCCGCTTCCTTCAATGATCGTCGCATGCCCAACCCGCACGCCGGCAACATCCGTAATCGCGTTGTGGGGTCCTGTCGGAAAAAACCCTATCTTAATGCCCAAATCCCGGGCTCGGCATCTCTCCATCATAGGCCTCCTTTCCTGGACATTTTTTGTTTGCGCCAACGGAAAACGGCTGGTTTTAATATCCCGCCGATAAGCTCTTCATATTTCATTCCGGAGCGCTCCGCCATGACCGCTAGATCACTATAGCCCGGAGATAAACCCGGCAGGGGATTTATTTCAATAAAATGCAGCTTGTCATCGGGAGTCATACGGAAATCGATACGCCCGACGTCCCGGCAGCCGATGATCTTGAAGCATTTTCTCGCAAAAGAGGAAATCCGCCGCATTTGCGCCGGGGTCAAATCAGCCGGGCATTCAATCTTATAAAACTCATTGTCCGTGGGATTTTCCGCCTGCTTGGCTTCAAATGAGTAAACGGGATAGCGGGCAC
>JBFIEP010000653.1:0-1979 GCA_041603335.1 Elusimicrobiota bacterium
ATCAGTAAATCGGATTGACGCTTCATCCGTCCAATATCGGCCCTCTTCGAGAAATAATGAAAAATGGCGCATCCGGAGGTTGATCTTCTCAACGGGCAGATCCTTGTCCGAATCATTTGTGATTTTCAGCGGAACGATCACCGTGGCGCTCCCTTCCCGTTTAGGAGGAGCCGACAGGAAAAACCGGGACCGAAGCCAATAACAGATTTCCCCGGCAGCATTTGATCCGAACCATGTGCGAGGCAAGAAGCGCGAGGGCAGCCGGGTCAATTCCTCCCCTCCTGCTCCCTCGAGGCATACCCAAAGAGGCAAGCCCATATAGACCCGGGCGGTTACGCCGCGCATAAGATGGAATTGGTCCCGGGGGGACACGACGAAAGATTTCTGCGCGAGTTTTGGGGAAAGGGTTACAGAGGGAACTTCGTCTGCAAAAACCCAGCGCTTCCATCCGTCGGGATCGGCCAACAATCGCGGATCTCCAATCACCCGCTCTTCTCCCGCCAACACGCGAGATGTTTTCAACTCGTTCCCTTCACGCCGAAGCCTTAATGAGAGACTCCCAAACTGAAAGAGACGCTCCTCACCATCCTTTAGGTCGACCTTGCCCCAAGCACCGCTCACCGTATGAACCTTTCAAATACCGTCGCAAATGCCAAGAACGAGAAAAAGCTGACGACATCCGTCACCGTCGTTAGAAATATTCCCGAAGATTGCGCCGGATCGAGGCCCCATCGGCGCAGCAGCAAAGGAATTCCGGCCCCCGCGACCCCGGCGACACTGAGCCCGCAGACCATGGAGCCGGCAACGACAAGCCCCAGCGGGAGACTTCCCTTCCAAAGCCAAGCGATCGCACCGGTCACGACGCCGATCGCCAGACCATTGATCAGCCCAACGGCCGCTTCCTTCAAAACGACTCTAGCCCCATCTTCCGGCCGCACCTCGCGCATCACAATCCCGCGAAGCATTACCGCGAGCGTTTGCGTTCCCGCGTTTCCGCTTTGGCCCGCGACGACAGGAAGAAAAACCGCCAAAACGGCAATCCGTGAAATCAAGTCCTCGAATAGGGCCACGACCGAACCCGCCAGGAAAGCCGTCAATAAATTAACATTCAGCCATGGAAGCCTCTGGCTCACCTTGAACCACACGTTGGAATCGACACGCTCTTCGCTGGAACCGCCGAAAATTACCTGCAGATCCTCAGCGGCCTCAATACGGCCTTCCACAAGTTCATGCGCTCGAACCGCCCCCAAAAACCGGCCGTCCGCATCGGCCACCGGCACCGCCAAAAGGTTTCTAGAACGGATCATTCCGGCAAGGGTTTCATGGTCGGTAAAGGGAGCGACCGCCGTGACTCCCGTTTTCATGATCTTCTCAACCGAATCATCCGCTTTAGCCAACAGGAGATCCCGCATTGTCAGAATCCCGCGAAGGCGATTCCCCGAACCGACGACATAGGCATAACCGGGCGGCGTGTTTTTTGCGGCTAAAAGCCTAAGTTTTTGGACGACCGCTCGGACTTTCGTCCCCTCCTGAAAGGTCGTGACATCGGTTCGCATCAAACGGCCGGCGCTTCCCTCGGGAAAGGTAAGGTGGTCGCGAATATCTTTCTTTCTTTCCGGAGAAAGACCCTCAAGGGCGGCGGCTCGCGTTTCGCTTGTCATCGCCCGGTAAGCATCCGCAGCGGCCCGGGGGCCAACGGCATTAAGAATGGATGCGGTCTCTTCCTGGGTCGCCGCCGCAAGAATTTTCCCGGCGATTTCGGGGGCAAGATGGTCAAAAATCAGCCGGGCGTTGCCATAAGCCTGGCTGCGGAGAATTCTCGCCGCCCTTTCAAAATCAAGTGACTCCAAAAACAGCGCCGCTTCGCGCCCGTCGAGTTCGGCGAGGCGGCTCACGGCCTTCGACGCAACCGTGAGCCGGGCGCGGGCTTTCTTTTTATTTACCGGACTTTCATCCATCCGGTGATGGTTTCAATTTGC
>JBFIEP010000654.1:0-1966 GCA_041603335.1 Elusimicrobiota bacterium
CTCAGCTGACACCTCAGCGGAGGCGGTGGAAGTTGAAATCGCCGAAGGAGACGGGTTTTAGTTGGCCGTCTTTTTTATTGGAGCGGCCGCGTTTGGAGCGGCTTGGGGAACTTGCGTCGACTCGCGCCGAACCTCGAGGGACCACGACAAAGTCCTCTAATTCACGGCGCACAGAAGGTTCATTGAGCCATGCCCGCCATGCCTTTTCAAAGGCAGCGGTTGTCCGGAAGCGATAAATTTTCCCTAATGCCGATTTAACCGATGCCCCGTCGCGAAGGCTCCTGCAAAAATTGAAAAACTGAAGCCTTGAATGTTGGCGATAAAGAAAATAAACCAGGGAATAGGCTTGGACATACCACAGCGTCACCTTATCCTGATCGGAGCCGAGATCACGGGTTGGGTTCATGAGTAGAAAATCCTTAAAGGCGTAGGGCCTTTGTGAGTAGAACATAGACATCGCCCGGTACCATTCCGAGCGTTTCCCGTCTCTCTTATCCCCCTTTTCCTGAAGCATCGCCAGGCCTTCGTTAAGCCAGGTCGGAGGACGTTTATGCTCTTCTCCCCAATAGCCCTCAAAGAGCAGGTGAGTCATTTCATGACCAATCACTTCATAGACCTTCTCATCGCCTTGCCCCTGAAATGTGGCAATGAGTTTATCTTCATATTGGGCAATCCCGTTCGACCATCCGGGTGGGTGAAATTCTCCGCGCAGATAACTTTTTCTTTCCGCGTACAGGTATAGATCGATGCGTTCCTTAGCCATCCAAGGGGCGAACATCGCTAGATCTAAACGAAGGCGGTTGTGCAGTTTCTCGAGCTGCAGCGTTAATCCTTTTGGGGTAAATGCGGCCTCATGTCTAACAACGAAATGCGGAGAAACGCTTTCTTTCCACTGGACCGCCCCTGCAGGGGACAGAGACGCTGCGGCTATACAAAGGGCTAGAAAGACTCTCCCGGTCGGCATGGCCTAAGGATAGCGACGAGGTCGTTCGAGCGCCAGGCCCGCTGTGAGAGCGGCGAAGGGCAGCATTGAAAAGTGATAGCGATCGACGCTAGGGACAAGAAGAAGCAGAAGAAAGGAGAGCAGGAAATGAGCGGCAAGAAACCGCACCCCATCCGAGGCGGGAAGAATTCGGCGTCGCCATGCTCCCCAAGCAACTAACGGCCACAGCGCCGCGTAAAAAGCCGTTGCGAGCAGGCCTACCCGTTCCCTACGTATTTCGTTTTTATCGGACCAGAAGACCATCTGGCGATCTGTTGAAAATGCGTCATGAAGACCAATTCCAAGGGCACTGAACCCACGGACGGGAGATTCCCAAACTTTCCGCAGGTTCCAAAAACCGACACGTAGACCTTGGGAACCCTTGTCGGATTCGGTTGCCGCCTCTCGCCAAGGTGTATAGATGGACGGGTCTCTCTCCTCAAAGGGTACGAGGGTCGCTGTGTGCCGGGCTAAAACATCCCCCCCGCTTGCCGCGAAGGGAATCCAGACCCCGCTTGTTATTCGATTGCGAACCGCCCATGGAATTGCAGTGATAAGGAATCCGAGCGCAAAGGCGCGCAATCGCCGTAAACGCAATCCGGCCGTAAAAGCACCCGCCCCCAGCAAAACGAATGTCATCGGTCGGAATAGGCACGCTAAAGCGGCGAATGCCCCTGAGAGACGTTCATCACGGTCAAAAGACCAGGCGGTTGCAAGGACCAAGGCCGTATGGACAAGTTCACTCCCGAATAACGAAGCAGCGGCGATACCCGAAGGCAGCATTAGCCATATTGCGGTTGCGGCGATACCCGCAGCAGGAGATTCCGCGAGTTTAAACAGGAGCCATCCGATAAAGAGACTCGCAATCAGATTCCAAAGCACAAAATATGATGGTCGGCGCCCTAAGACCCGATAGAGAGAGGCTCCTAGGAATGCAGGCCCCGGCGCGCGCCAGGATGTTGTTTGCGGAATGAAAGCATTCTC
>JBFIEP010000655.1:0-1965 GCA_041603335.1 Elusimicrobiota bacterium
AAACTGATCTGCACAAAGCAGAAAACTCCATAACACGACATCAGCTCCCCCAGTTTCGCTCGACCCCGGGGGGGTCGACCGCTCCCCGCCAAAGAAAGAATTAATGAATAAATTTTGTTTCCTGCAGATGGGGGGGCCCTCGGGGCTCGGAGATTTGGCCCAAAAAACAATTTGAAAAACGCAAATCTTCGAGCATCGCGTACGCGACGCAGGCGTAGCACAGTCCTCGTAGAGGGCACCCGGAGGAGAGTCCTCGAAGAGGGCGAAACATAATTCTGTTTAAATCAAAGCTTCGTCTAAAAAACTACGGGAACATGGTGGGTTTTGGGGGGATTGACGCGGAGCAGGGGAGGGCCTACACTCAGGATTCATGGCCACAATTCAGCTCAAAATCCCACGAGCCGGAGCCGCCGCGAAAATGCGCCTTCCCATTGAAGAGCGCATGCTCAAGGAACTGCTCGCCGACCCCAAATTGAAGGCAACCGCAGAACAGACCCTCCAGCGGGGAGGCTTTGAAGCCGAACGCCGCCGCATGCTGGCCAGCGGACTGCGGGTCACCGAACGCATTATCCCTTCGGTGGTTAAATCCGTGAACGTGGTTCGGCAAATGCTTCACATCGAACAGGAGCCGGAGATTTACGTGATCGATGAGCCGCATCAAAACGCATCCTGCATGAAATTCGGCGACGGCCGCATCTCCATTCTCTTTAGCGCGCCCCTTTTAGAACGCATGGGCCCCCAGGAACTCATGTTTGTGATCGGCCATGAACTCGGCCATGTACTCTTCGATCATCACGCCATGCCCTCGAGTGCGATGCTCCATCAGCAGGGCGCGGTCGGTCCGAAGGATGCCCTCAAACTTTTATCCTGGAGCAGGGCCGGCGAGATCTCCTGCGACCGGGTGGGTCTTCTATGCTGTCAGAACCTGGAGTCGGCGGCCACGTCGCTCATTAAACTCTCCAGCGGGCTTAAAGAACCCCTGCTTCAATTCCACCTGGAAGACTATCTCGGCCAGATGAAAGAGATTCAGTCCCTTGCCGATACCGTCGATGACGCCGGTGATTGGTTTTCAACGCACCCCTTTAGTCCTCTGCGCGTCGTTGCGCTCAATCACTTTTGGGAATCCCAACCCCTCGATGAGATTTTGGGTCACGGACAAGGGAAGCTTTCCTCCGCGGACCTCGAGAAGCGCATCGAAGGTCTTTTAGCATCGATGGACCCCGATGCCGCCGAAAAGAAATCCCCCGAGGCAGCGGCGGCTCTTTTATGGGGCGGCTACTGGGTCGCCGTTGCCGACGGCACCATCGACGACGCCGAGATCGCCTCGATTAAAAGCATCGGGACGGCCGAATTAGCCGATAAGATCGAAAAGGAAGTCCGCGGATTCGCCGATCCGCTCCGTGCCATTAAGGAACGATTTAGAGAATTCGGAAAGAAATGCGCCCGGCTTCCCCAATCCGAGCGCTACGCCCTCATTCAAAAACTCGTGATTGTCGCCCGGTCCGACGGCCGGCTCGACGCGGCGGAAACTGCGGTCCTGCGCGACGTGTGCCGGATCCTTAAGATTAATCCGGGCTTTGTCGATCAGTGCTTGATGGCGACGGACTAAACCGGAGGCGCAAAATGCAAACCATTACTCTCTTGGCCGCCATACTGGCGATTTCATTTCCAATCTCGGTCCACGCGAAGGCCAAAACTAAAACGATTGAAACCAAGATCATCGTTTTCCCGGAGGTGTCCGTTAAGGGTATCGATTACGCCGGGCTTACCGCGGAATTTGCCCGCGGAAGCATCTCCGCCGTAGCGTCGACGCCCCGCTCAACGGAAAAACCCTGTGCTTGGAAGGATCCTGAAACAGGCCGAACCAAACTCAAGACAACAAAAATGATGCCCGTCCACTATTACCGGGTAAATTACAAATCGGCGCCCGCCTACATGACCCTTAAAAATTCCTCGGGAGAGGTC